>JAITRF010000058.1 GCA_031288535.1 Desulfovibrio sp.
AGGGAAGGACTGATTAATTGGGGCTCCGCCCCAAACCCCGCCGGGGGAGCGCCAGCCGTAGGCGAGGTTCCGAGCCGTACGGATGGCGACAGCAGCGATAATGATTTCCCCCGGACCCCCTCGATAGTAACTCATTGAAATATCTATTGGGTGTACAGGAGGCAAAACCATCTCAAAAATAAATCAGTGCTTTCTTAAAAATGTAGATCAAACAGCGTACCAGCCGCCGGGCTGACAAGCCCGGCGTGCCGCCGTAGGCGGTGGAGCAAAGCAAAAACCTCTCATAATGCATCAATCCACAGCCGGCTCCATCCGCCGACCGATTTTGCGGCGTCTTGCGGGCGCGACAGGAGGAGTAAAAATGGAAAGCGTAAAAAAAGACGCGGAAGAACGCATGGAAAAGGCCATGGCCGCCCTGGCGCGCGATTTCGGCAAACTGCGCACCGGGCGCGCCTCGACCGGCCTGGTGGACGGCCTCAAGGTCGATTACTACGGAACTCCCACGCCTGTCGGGCAACTGGCCTCGGTGGCCACGCCGGACAGCCGCACGATCACCATCCAGCCTTGGGACAAAGCCTCTTTCGCCTTGGTGGAAAAGGCCATACTCAAATCCGACCTCGGTCTCACTCCGGTCAACGACGGACGCCTGATCCGCGTGAACATCCCGGTGCTCACGGAAGAAAGACGCAAGGAACTGGTGAAGGTGGCGCGCAAATACAGCGAGGAAACCCGGATCGCCGTGCGCAATATACGCCGCGAGGCCAACGACTCCTTGAAAAAGCTGGAAAAAGACAAGAGCAAAGCCTACAGCGAGGATGAGATAAAAAAGGCGCAGGACGCCGTCCAGAAACTTACCGATCTTTATGTGTCCAAGGTTGACGAGCAGTGCAGGATCAAGGAAAAAGAGATCATGGAGTTTTGATGGATTTTTTCCTGCAAGTCCTGGATATGCTGCTGCATATCGACGTTTATCTGCGCGATATCGTGGAAGCGTACGGCCACCTGGTTTATTTTCTGCTTTTTGCCGTTGTTTTCTGCGAAACGGGGCTGGTGGTCACGCCTTTTTTGCCCGGTGATTCTCTGCTTTTCGCGAGCGGCGCCCTGGCCGGGGCGGGCATGCTGAACTATCCGGGCGTCTGCGCCGTGCTGGTTTGCGCCGCCGCTTTGGGCGACGGGGTGAATTACAGCATAGGCGCTTATATCGGGCCGCCGGTTTTCGAGATGGACAGCCGCCTGATAAAGCGCGGGCATCTTCTGCGCGCGCGGGAATTCTACGAGCGCCACGGGGGCAAGGCCATCGTGCTGGCTCGTTTCATTCCGGTCATCCGCACCTTTGCCCCCTTTGTGGCCGGGGTGGCGGGCATGCACAGGGCGCGCTTCAGCTTTTTCAACATCAGCGGGGCCTTGCTCTGGGTGTTCTCCCTGGTCACCGCCGGGAATTTCCTGGGCGGTCTGTCCTTTGTGAAAAACAACTTCAGCCTGATTGTCTATGGAATAATCCTGGTTTCCGTGCTGCCGCTGCTTGTTGAAACCTGCCGGCACATGCTGGATCGGCGCAAATCCCGATAAGGCCGGCCCGGAGCGTGTCGCGTCCGGGTGTCAGGGAAACGCCGCTTGCGGGACTTTGCCCCGAAACCCCTCCGGGGAAACGTTGGCCGCAGGCGGGCTACGCCCGCCGCCGGGCGGCAATCTCAAGCGCAAAATGCCATATAAGGAAGTTCTGATGAACGGAGCGAAAATTTTACTGGAATGCCTGAACCGCGAGGGAGTGGATCTGATTTTCGGGTTTCCCGGCGGCGCTTTGTACGATGTCTATGACGAACTGTCCCGATCCGATATACGCCATGTGCTTGCCCGGCACGAGCAGGGCGCGGTGCATGCGGCGGACGGCTACGCTCGGGCGTCCGGCCGGGTGGGTGTGAGCCTGGTCACCTCCGGGCCCGGCGCGACCAACACGATCACCGGCATTGCCGCCGCTTCGGCGGATTCCATACCCATTGTGGTTCTCACCGGCCAGGTGTCCACCCGCCTGATCGGCAACGACGCCTTTCAGGAAGTGGACATTCTCGGCATCACCCGCCCCTGCACCAAGCACAATTTCCTGGTTCGCCAGACCCGGGACCTGCCGGACGTTATGCGCAAGGCCTTTTTCCTCGCCCGTTCCGGCCGTCCCGGCCCGATACTGGTGGACCTGCCGCGCGACGTTCTGCTTTCCACCGCCAAATTCGCCTGGCCGCAGGATGTGGAGATGCGCTCCTATCGTCCGAATTACGCCCCCAACGTGGGACAGGTCCAGCGCGCGGCGGACCTGATCAGCAAGGCGCGCCGGCCTCTTTTCATAATCGGCGGGGGCATCGTCTTCGGAGGAGCCGGAGAAACACTGGCCTGCATGGCGCGCGCCCTTTCCATTCCCGTGGTGTCCACCTTCATGGGGCTTTCCGGTTTTCCCGGCAACGACCCCCTCTGGCTCGGCTTTATAGGAATGCACGGCATACCGGCCGCGAACCGGGCGGCGAGCGAGGCGGACGTGATTATAGCGGCGGGTACGCGCTTCGCGGACAGGTCCACCAGCGAGATAGAAAAATTCGCGAACAAGGCCAGGATCATCCAGATCGACATAGACCCGACCTCCATCCGCAAGAACATCTCCGTGGACGTGCCCATTGTGGCCGACTGCAAACGCGCTCTGGAGGACCTGCAGGCCCTGATCGCCCGCAAGTATTCCACTCCGGACTGGGCGGCCAAGCACGGAGAATGGCTGCAAACGGCGGCCGTCCTGAAACGGGAGCACTGGGCGTCCTATACGGCGGAGGGGGAAGGGCCTCTGGCGATCAAGCCGCAACGCGTCATCGAAACCCTTTTCGATATAACCGGAGGAGAAGCCGTGATCACGACCGACGTGGGCCAGCATCAGATGTGGAGCGGACAGTTCTACACCCACACCCGGCCGCGTTCCTTCATCTCCTCGGGAGGTCTGGGGGCCATGGGCTTCGGCCTGCCCGCCGCCATCGGCGCGCAGCTTGCGCGACCGGACGAGCTTGTGGTCAACATCTCCGGCGACGGCTCCTTTCAGATGAACATGCAGGAACTCGGCACGGTTATGGAAAACAACCTGCCGATCAAGATTCTCGTCCTCAACAACAGGTCGCTCGGCATGGTGCGGCAGTGGCAGGAGCTTTTCTACAAGAAAAATTATGTGGCGACCGTGAACAATTTCCAGCCCGATTTCGCGCTGGTCGCCGCCGCCTACGGGCTGGACAGCTTCAGGATAACGGACCCGGAGCGCCTGCGCCCTGAACTGGAGGCCGCCCTGAAAAGTCCCCGCGCCGCCCTGATCGACGTCACGGTCTACCAGGAGGAAAAGGTTTCGCCCCTGGTGCCTCCGGGAGCCGCTTTGCACGAGATGATGCTGATGTAACCCGGTAACAGGTTTTACATTGCGTCTTTCCCAAGGGCACCTCTACAAACCAGGATTTTTGTTTCCCGGCAAGGAAGGCGAGTTTCGACAAGGGGGAGTATATTCAACATATTCGACCCGTTGGCGAAAGGAGCCTGACGCCGCCAGGGGAGACGGTTTATAGAGGTTCCC
>JAITRF010000072.1 GCA_031288535.1 Desulfovibrio sp.
CTGACGGCCATCAGGGAAGGCCAGCGCACCGTCCGGCGCGTGGCCGGTCAGGCCGTCACCGTAGCCGACCGGGTAGCCGCCGCTTCGGAAGAGCTTTCCGCCCAGGTGGAGCAGGTGTCTCGCGGAGCGGAAATGCAGCGCGCCCGGGTGGAATCCACGGCCTCGGCCATGGCCGAGATGAACTCCACCGTGCTGGACGTGGCCAGAAACGCCGGGCAGGCGTCGGAACAGAGCGAACTGACCAGGGCCAAGGCGGAGAGCGGGGCCGGTCTGGTCAACAAGGTGGTGCTGTCCGTCAACATGGTGAACAGGGTGGCCGAAGCCCTCCAGGTGAACATGAAAGATCTGGGCAGCCAGGCCGAGAGTATCGGCGGGGTGATGAACGTCATCTCCGACATTGCCGACCAGACCAACCTGCTGGCCTTGAACGCGGCCATCGAGGCGGCCCGGGCCGGCGAGGCCGGGCGGGGGTTCGCCGTGGTGGCCGACGAAGTGCGCAAATTGGCGGAAAAGACCATGTCGGCCACGCAGGAGGTGGGGACGAGCATCACGGCCATTCAGCAATCCGCCCACACCAACATCGCCGAGGTGGGCGAAGCCGCCGCCGCCGTGAGCGAAGCCACGGACCTGGCCAATGCTTCCGGGCGGGCCCTGGGGGAAATCGTCAGTCTGGCGACGGCCAATTCGCAGGTGGTGGCCTCCATCGCCACGGCGGCGGAAGAACAGAGCTCCACTTCGGAAGAGATCAACCGGTCCATCGAAGAGATCAGCCGGGTGGTGGGGGAAACGACGGACGGCATGGTCCAGTCCGCCGCCGCCGTGCAGGAACTCTCCCGTATGGCTCAGGAACTGCGTCAGGTCATGGAGGCGTTGGAGTAGGGCGGCTTTATATTTAGGGAACCTCTATAAACCGTCTTTTTGCCCCTTGGCGGCGTCAGGCTCCTTTCGCCAACAGGTCGAATATGTTGAACATACTCCCCCTTGTCGAAACTCGCCTTCCTTGCCGGGAAACAAAAATCCTGGTTTGTAGAGGTTCCCTTGAAAATGTATAAACCTCTCTTGCAGGGGTCTGCCTGCAAATCCCTGCCGCAAAGCGGACTTGCTTCGCCGTCAAGCGACAATCTCAAGCGTGACATGCTCTAATCAAGGACCTCCTCATGGCCCAGACGCACATTCTCCTGGACGCCGGCACCAATGAACTGGAAATAGTCGAATTCTATCTGGACGAGGAAGGATACCGCGGGCATTACGGGGTAAACGTCGCCAAGGTGCTGGAGATCATCCGCCCGCAGCCGGTCACTTCCATGCCCCAGATGCGTCACCCCGCGGTTCTCGGCGCTTTCCCCCACCGGGACGGGCGCGTCGTTCCCATGGTGGACCTTGCGCGCTATCTGGGCAAAAGCCGCGTGGAAACCCAGGAACCGAAAGTGATTGTCACCGAGTTCAACAATATCGTCACCGGGTTCCAGGTCTCGGGCGTAAACCGCATCCACCGCCTTAGCTGGCAGGACGTGGAGGCCCCCGGACAGTTTCTCCAGCACACAAGCAGCAACGCCATCACCGGGTTTGTGCGCCTGGAGGGCCGAGTGCTCTTCATTCTGGACATGGAGGCGATCATCGGCGAGCTTGATCCCTCGCTGTCCATCCGCATGGTCGTCCTTCCCGACGGGACGGACAGCGCGGACAGGCTCTACACCATTCTGCACGCGGACGATTCCGGCAATGTCCGCAAGCTGGTGAAATCCCTGCTTGAAAACAGCGGCCGCTTCAAAGTCATCTCCACCTCGGACGGAGGCGCGGCCTGGATGACCTTATCCAGACTGAGGGACAAATGCGCCGAAACGGAACAGCCCGCCACCGCCTTTGTCAACGCCGTCATTTCGGATATCGAGATGCCGAAGCTAGACGGCCTCACTCTGTGCCGGATGGTCAAGGAAGACCCGATCCTCCGAGGCATACCCGTAGCCCTGTTCTCTTCTCTGGTCACGGACAGCCTGGAACACAGGGGAGAATCCGTAGGCGCGGACGCCCAGTTCGCCAAACCCGACCTCCAGACACTGAGCGAACGGGTGCTGGAACTCATAGCCCTAAGTTCCAATGCCCTCTACAAGCCAAAAACCCCTCTGCACCTTTCGGACCTGGCGCACAAATGATTCCACGCGCGTACCGCGAGGTTTTTTTCGCTCTTCCCTTCCACTCCACGGCGCTGAATGATTACACGCGCGTACCGCGAGGTTGCCGCGAGGCGGACTTGCTTCGCCGCAAGCGACAATCTCAAGCGTAAAATGTCCCATGACCATCAGGACGACCCTGATCGCGCCGCGTCCCTGACCCGTCTTCGCTCCAGCGCTTCGGCATAACGCCGCCGCTCAACTTCCGAAACCACGAGCAGGGGCGGCACGTCACAGGGCTTCCCCCGATCGTCCATGGCCACATAGGTGAGATAACAGGTGGCGGCATGCCGGACGACTCCGCTAAGCAGATGCTCGACTTCCACGCGCACCCCGACCTCCATGGAAGTTTTACCCGCGAAATTTACGGAGGCCTTCAGGATAATCAACTCACCAAGATAAATCGCCGAAAGAAAATCCACCCGTCCCAGAGAAGCCGTCACCGGGTGAGCCCTGGCGTGGCGGCAGGCGGCGACGCCGCCCGCGTTGTCTATCAGCTTCAGCAGATACCCGCCGTGAACCGCGCCGGCGACATTGGTGTCCGCAGGCATCGGCAAATGGTGCATGACGGTGGCGCTTTCCTCAACAGTCTTTCCCTGCATTGTTTTCTCCCGCTGTTTCTGCCGCCATAGCGGCAATGGAAACGTTCCATGCAATATTATACGGAATTACAACAACACCTGCGGCCTGCCGAGACGCGGATGCGTCAGCACGCAGAAGTCGCAGGCGAACACGGAGCGCAGCGTCTGCGCGTTAAAAACTTCCGCCGTAGGGCCGTCGGCCAGAATTTTTCCCTGTTTCAGGAAAATCAGGCGGTCGCAGAACAAGGCGGCCAGATTCAGGTCGTGCATGGCGGCGAACACCGTCAGGCCGGTTTTTTTGTTGCGCAGGGCCAAGGCTGCCGGCAGGGACCGGGCGAAGGCCGGGTCCAGGCCGGCCGTGGCCTCGTCCAACAACAGCACTTGCGCATCCTGGGCCAGGGTTCTCGCCATGAGCACCCGCTGCAGTTCCCCCCCGGAAAGGCTGTCCGCATACCGCCCGGCCAGATGCGCCACCCCTGTTTCCTCAAGGGCGGCCATGACGATACTCCGATCCTCGGAGCCGTAAGCGCCGAGAAAAGGAACACGGGCATATCTGCCCATCAGGGCCAGGGAAAACGCGCTCAGGGGAGGCACAAACTCCGGCCTTTGCGGCAGACGGGAAACGAGCAAGGCCCTTTTTCTCTCCGGCAGAGCGGCGATATCATCGCCCGAGACCAGAACCTTCCCCGTTTGCCCCTTGAGAAGGCCGCTCAGGCACAGAAGCAGGGTGCTCTTGCCGCTCCCGTTCGGCCCCAGCAGACCTACGAATTCTCCGGGGCGGATGCGCAGGCTGATCTCGTCCAGAACCGGGGGTGAGCCGCTTTTATAGGCAAACCGCAAGTCATCGCAGCATATTTCCCCGCCTTTCGCCTGCCGCCCTGCCCCCGGCAAGGCCGGCGTCCGTGGCAAAAACTTCGCGCCAGCGCTCTCCTCACGCCTCCCCACCGCCCGTCCCTGTTTTTTCCCGAGAATAATACAGAAAAAAGGCCCGCCGAAAAGAGCGGTAATCACGCCTACCGGCAGTTCCACCCCGCCCGGCGGCAGGGTCCGCGCGGCCGTATCCGACCAGAGCAGAAGCAGGGCGCCGCAGAGAGCCGAGGCCGGAAAAACCCGGTGATGTTCCGCGCCCAGGACCATACGCACCAGATGCGGCACCACCAGCCCCACGAAACCGATAATGCCGGAAACAGCCACGCAGCTTGCCGTAACCGCCCCGGCGCAGAGCAGGAGCAGCAGACGCAGCCGGGAGACGTTCAGACCCATCTGTCCGGCCTCGTTGTCCCCAAGGCCGAGCATGTCCGCCTGCCTTGCGCAGAGCAGAACAGGAAGCGACCCGAGCAAAAAACCGGGCAGCAGCAGAAAGATGTCCCTCCAGCCCCGCCCCTGAAAACTGCCCATGATCCAAAAAACAATGCCGGTGACCGAGGATTCGTCCAAGGCCTTGACCAGGGCGATGAGGGCGGCCAGAAAGGCGGAAACCACCACCCCGCCCAGCACCAGGCTCTCCGGGCGCAAGCCTCCGCCGATCCGCCCGAGCATCAACACGCAGCCCAGGGCAAGGGTGGCAAAAACAAAGGCAATGAGCGGAAGTCCGAACCCGTAAAAAATCCCGGTCAGGCCAAGGCTTATGGCCAAAGCGGCCCCGAAAGCCGCCCCTCCGGATACGCCCAAGGTAAATGGGTCGGCCAGAGGATTGCGCAAAACGGCCTGGAAAACCGCTCCTGAAAGGGCGAGCCCCGCCCCGGCGGCCATGGCCAGGATAACGCGCGGCAAACGTATCTCAAGCACCACAAGACGCAGGGCACGCGCATCAAGAAACCCGCCGAGGCCCTGCGCTGACCCGGTCTCAAGCAGATCCGGAAGATCAATGTCGGAAAACAGCGAGGAAATGGTCCGGAAAACAGCGGCGGCGGGAATATCCAAGGGTCCGAAAGAACAGGCGAAAACAGCGGATAACAGACAAAGGAACACTCCGGCCGCAAGGAAAAGCGCCGTCCTTTCCGTCAGGCCGGACAAAAATTCTTTCTCCGGTCCGGCTGCGCCCCGCCCGATGGAAAATCCGCGCGGGAGAGGGTTTTTAAGCGGGGCAAAGGCGTGAACAAATTATCATCCCCTGTTGCTGCGGCTTGGATATCCCCCCAAACGAGCCTTGTCAAGGCTGGAAAAATATGCCAGATCGTAATAGACACGCGCATGCCATCAAGGACTAATCCGATGAGTCAAAGCAATATTCTGATCGAATCCGGCACCAACGAACTCGAGATAGTCGAGTTCCACATCGACGAGCCGAATTACAGCGGCCATTACGGCATCAACGTCGCCAAGGTCGTGGAAATCATCCGCCTCCAGCCCGTCACGGCCATGCCCCAGATGCGCCACCCCTCGGTGCTCGGAGCCTTCCCCCACCGCGACGGGAAAGTCGTGCCCCTGGTGGACCTCGCCTCCTATCTGGGGAAAACCAAGGTGCCCACGAACGAAGCCAAAATCATCGTTACGGAATTGAACGGCATCGTCACCGCCTTTCAGGTATCCGGAGTAAACCGCATCCACCGCTTGAGCTGGAGAGACGTGGAAGAACCCGGACTCTTCCTGCAGAACATGAGCCACAACTCCATCACCGGAGTGGTGCGTCTGGACAGCCGGGTGGTTTTCCTCCTGGACATAGAAAACATAGTCGCGGACATCGACCCATCCCTGGCCGTGCATCTTTCGCATACCGAGGAATACAGCGCCGGGGATGGCGAAATATACACCATCCTGCACGCCGACGATTCCGGCAGCATCCGTCACCTGGTAAAAAATCTGCTGGAAAAATCCGGCCCCTTCAACGTAGTGCAGGCGGTCAGCGGGGAAGACGCCTGGAACCTCCTGAACGGCTTGAAACGCAAGGCCCAAGACGAGGCAAAACAGGTGCGCGACTTCGTGCAGGCGGTGATTTCCGATATCGAGATGCCGCAGATGGACGGCTTCGCCCTGTGCAAAAAGATCAAGGAAGACCCGGAACTGAAAAAACTGCCGGTGGCCCTGTTCTCCTCGATTATCTCCCAAGCTCTCGCGCACAAGGGGGTGTCGGTGGGCGCGGACGCCCAGTTCACCAAGCCGGACCTCGAGCACCTGCGGGAGAAACTTCTGGAACTCATCCAAAAAACGGAAGTCCGGGTATCCTGACACAATCCCCGCCATGCGCATCCTCGTCCATGTGTGCTGCGGGCCCTGCTCGATCGTCGTTTTTCAACGCCTGATCCAGGAAGGACACCGGGTATGCGGGTTGTTCTTCAATCCAAACATCCAGCCCTTGAGCGAATATATGGCGCGCCGCGAAGCGGCGGTTTCCGTCGCCGAACGCCTCTCGACCCCCCTGTTGCTGGCCGATGATTTAAGCCTGGAAGAATCTGTCCCAGACGACCCCTGGCTTTGCCGCGCTCCTCTCCCGAGCGGAAAAAACTCCGCTTTTCCGCTGCCTCCGGCCGCCGATCCCGTCCCCTGGCTCCGGGCCGTCGCAGGGCGGGAGGAGAAACGCTGCGCGTTCTGCTTGGGCCTGCGCCTTGAAAAATGCGCGAAACTCGCCAAAAAGCTCGGCTATGACGCCTATTGCAGCACCCTTCTCTATTCCCGCCATCAGGACCACGAACTGATCCGCTCTTTGGGTTTTGAGGCCGCTGCCTCCGAAAAAATCGCCTTTGTCTATGAAGATTTCAGGGTTTTCTGGAAAGAGGGCCAGCGCCTTTCCAGGGAATGGGGCATCTACCGCCAACAGTACTGCGGCTGCGTTTTCAGCGAATATGAACGCTACGGCCGCGCCTTCGCCGCCCGGCGCAAAAACGCCTGAAACCACTCCCCCGATCCGCCACACAAAAAAACCTCGTTGTGTTTGCAAAAAACACACTGACAGGAGATGGGTAATTTTGCCGCTGCCGGGTGTTTTGCCCCAAATCAGAGAGCAAACCGCTACCGGCTGAAGGCAAAGCCTTCAGCCGGCCGCAAATGCCAGGCGACATTGACTGCCGCCGTAAAGCGCCGAAGCGGGCGTGCCTTTCCGCATTCAAACCCGTTTGAATGCGGCTTGGCATGCAAGGCAATCGAATGAGTTCTACAATACATTGAAATTACAGAAGAAAATTTTCGCGCCCCGACAATTCACAGTAAACAATTTCAGTAGGTTACGCTTGTTCACTCTATTGCCCTGACTTGGCATGAAGGACTTCTGGACTTGATTCAGTTAAGCGGGTATGCTGATATCGCGTTATGCTCATAAAACGCCAACCTTGTGGAAGGAGACGCTATGTCCATCACCAAGAACTTCCTCAAATCGCGCGCGGCTTGCAAGGTGAAATTCAACCTGAGCCCGGATGAGGTCCAGGGCGCGGCGGAAGTGTTTCTTGTGGGCGACTTCAATGATTGGAGCGATACCTCTCATCCAATGAAAAAGCTGAAAGACGGCAGTTTCAATCTGGAAATAGAGCTGCCTCAGGGCCAGGACTACAAATTCCGCTATCGCACCGGAGACAATATCTGGCTCAACGATGCGAACGCGGATGCCTATGTGCCCTGCGCTTATGCCTCGGCGGACAATTTTCTGGTGAAAGTCTGATTTCACCGGCGCGGGATTTTGTCGAGGGGGGCGGCGGAGTCGGCGAAAACCGGCGTTGCCGATGTTTCCGGCGGGTCTTGGGGAGGCTTCGGCCGCATCAGGACTTTCCGCTGTGCTGGCGTTTCGCCAAAAATTCCTTTGTGGTCCGCAAGTTCTCCTTTCAAGGAAAGGACAACGCACCCGGCTTTCGTCCGTCGGGAGGGAGTCGGTCGGCGCAGGGAGCCGGCCGGGGATTGAGACGGCCCGATTCGGCGAAAACCCTTTCCAATTCCGCGAAAAAGCGGGCCAGAATGGTGTCCGAGACCAGCATCCCGGTGCGCGTCAGATAAAAATTCCCGGCGCGCGTGCGAGCCAGGCCTTTTTGTTGCAGCAGGGCCGCCTGGGCGCCGAAGTCGGAGAGAAAAGACCGCCCGGCCTTCATCTGCCATTCCCTGAAAGAAAGGCCGGCGCAAGTTCTGAGGCGCAGCATCAACACCTCCTTCAACCCGGTCAGCGCGTCCAATTCCTCGCGGAAAGCGCCGCTTTCGTCTTTTCCGGCCATATCCGCCCAAGTCTTCAAATCGGCCGGGTTTGTCCTGCGTCTGGCGCCCAGCGTGGAGGCGGCGGCCGGACCCAATCCCAGGTAATCCTCCCCCCGCCAGTAGCCGGAATTGTGCCGGCAGGGAAATCCCATGCGGGCGAAATTGGAAATTTCGTACTGCATGTATCCCTGACCTTCAAGAAAGTCCGCCCCGGCCAGATACATTGAGGCCAGTTCGCGTTCGCCCGGCAGGACAAGTTCACCCTCCTCCACACGCCGGGTCAGGGAAAGTCCCTCTTCAAGGGCCAGGCCGTAAGTGGAAATGTGTTCCGGCTGCAAATTCACGGCCTTGCGCAAGGTGGCCAGCCATTGCATCTGTGACTGTGGCCGGCCATCTCTGCCCGGCAGTCCCCAGATCAGGTCCAGGTTGATATTGGAAAACCCGGCTCTGCGGGCGGCCGCGAAGGCGGCTTCGGCCTGCCTTGCGTCGTGCGCCCGCCCGAGCAGGGAGAGCGTTGCGTCATCAAAGCTCTGCACGCCTATGGACAGGCGGTTGATCCCGGCCTTGCGCGCCGCGCTTGCGCAATCCCCTTGCAGAAGCGATTCCGGGTTGGCTTCCAGGGTTATTTCCGCATCCGCGGCCAAGGCGAAGCATTTGCGCGCCTCCTCAAGAATGCCGGCTATGGCTTTGCCGGGCAGAATACTCGGCGTGCCTCCCCCGAAAAACACCGTGCTCACGATTTTCTCGCCCGAAGCAATTCCTCGCGGCTCTTCGGGCGGCCGCGCCCCGAGGCCGGATGCTTCCACAGACGCGGCCCGCGCGCGCATTTCCCCGATCAGCGCGGACAGATAGCGCTTCGTCATGTAGCCCCCCAGCCTGCCGCGCGGCAGGCGCAGGGAATAAAAGGAACAGTATGCGCATTTGCTCCGGCAGAAGGGTACATGAATATAAAGGAGCATCCACAGTCCGCCACGGTTTCGGGGATATTCGCTCAGGGGGAAAATGTCCTCCCCTTTATCCGGCGTCCCCGTTCGATCACTCGACCGGAAAACCGTAGAGCGGTACAGCGGGCCACGGCCTGAGAAAACCGGGCCAAAGGGCCGCAAAAAGTCCTTGCGTGAGTTCGAGAAGTTCGCCGTCGAGTTTTAGAGCGGTTCAACTTTGAAGAGTTGAACCGCTCTGCAAGGATTTGCTCGCAAATTCCTGGCGAGAAATGCTTGCAGGCGGGCTTTGCCCGCCGTCAAGCAAGCATTTCAAGCGTAAAACGCTCCGGCCTGATTCTCAGCTTCTTTTCGCGGAAGGTTTTGTTTTTTTGCCCGCGTTGTCCGCATGGACCTTCGCGTAGGCTTCAAGCAAAAGCCTGCGCGCCTCGCGCAGGCGCACTTCCTTGTTTGGCGCTCCAAGGACCACGCTCACCAGGCGCTCTCCGCCGCACCGCGCCGTGGTAATCAGATTATAGCCGGAGGAGGCCACAAACCCGGTTTTCAGACCGTCCACCCCCTCCAGAGTGCCGAGCAGAGGATTGGTGTTCTGATGCCAAGTGTAAAAATCCATGTAAGGCTGGGAGTGGAACAGGGTTATGGCCTGGGGATGGGCGGCAAGATAGGCGCGTGAGAGAGCCAGCATATCCCTGGCCGTGCTCTGTTGTCCTTTGGCCGGCAATCCGTGCACATTTTTGAAAATGCTGCGCTTCATGCCCAACGACCTCGCCTTTTTGTTCATCATGCGCACAAAGGCCGCCTCGGTTCCGGCCACATGCTGGGCCGCGGCCACAGCGGCGTCGTTCCCGGAAACCACAGCCATGCCTTTGAGCAAATCCCTCAGAAGCACCGTCTGACCGGCGCGCAGATCCAGGCTCGAGCCGCCGGTGCCGGACGCCTTGCCGCTTACCACCACCTTGTCGTCCAAGGATACCTTGCGGGACTTCACCTGATCCAAAATCACGAACATGGTCAGCACCTTGGTCAACGAGGCCGGAGCAATGGCCTGATCCGCGTTTTTGGAGTTCACTATTTTTTTTCCGGTCAGGTTCATGGTGATGTAGGCCCTGACCGTCTCCGCCCTGCTGACGGGCGCGGCGCCCTTTTTTTTCCCGGATACGGCCTTGCCTTTTGCCGCTCCGGCAGTATTGCCGGACCCGGAGGACGGGCGTTGCGCCCTTGTAAAAGACGCGGCTTTGTTTTTTACGGAAGACGATGCTTTGACTGAAGCGCTTTTTTGCGCGGCCGCAGCTCCCGCTGGCCGACGCGCCGCCCAGGCCTCGCCGGCGCTTGAAATCTGCGCGCAGCATAAAAGCGCAAGAAAAAAAATCCGCACTGAACCCTTCATGCGGGAATTATAGACTATTTCTAGACTTTACGCAAGAAAAAACGCAAATTTTGAACTGCGCCGGGAAGTTAAAAAAACATCTCTTCCTTCATAAGCTGTTCGCCCAGATCGTCGCCTCCGCCGGCGTCATGGCGCGGCGGAATGCCTTCAATCATTGGAAAGCCGGCGAGTTTGGCGCCGCCCTCGCCGCTGCCGGAAGAGGACCAGATGATGCCCGGAGGCACGGGGAAATCGTCGGACGGATACATGGGTTCCACGGCCTTGCGATAGTTGATGAATATGGGCAAAGCCGCCTTGCCGCCATATTCCGAGCGGCCCATGGGTATGTTGTTGTCGTAGCCCACCCAGACGCTTGTGACCAGATGCGGGGTAAAGCCGATGAACCAGGCGTCGCGCTCGTCGTTGGAGGTGCCGGTTTTTCCGCCCATGGGCTTGCCCAGCACGCGTGCCGCGCTCCCGGTGCCTCCGCTGATGACGCCTTTCAGCAGGTAATCCATGACAAAGGCGTTCTGCGGAGTGATTGCCTCCTGCACGTCGGCTTCGAAAGCCACCAGCTGCTTGTGCCAACTGTTGCTGATGGAGGTGATTATGCGCGGCTTGACGCGTTTGCCGGAATTGGCGAAGGCGGAATAGGCCTCGGCCATGGTCTGGGGAGTGGCCTCATAGCTGCCGAGACTGACGGCCAGCACTTCCGGTATGTCTCCGGATATGCCCAGATCGTGCGCCCGACGCACCACGGCGTCCATGCCTATCTGTTGGGCCACGCGCACCGTGCTCACATTGCGCGAGGCGGCGATGGCCCGGCTCACCGGGATGGGTCCAAGGAATTTTCCATCGGCGTTGCCCGGCGCCCAAATGCGTCTGGTGTAGCGATCCGGCAGGACAAAAGGCGTATCATAGACAATGGTGCCGGGTGTGAACCCCTGGTCCACTGCCGCCGAATACACTATGGGTTTGAATGAGGAACCCGGCTGGCGGTGCGCCTGGGTTGCGCGGTTGAACTGGCTTTCCGGGGAAAAATGGTAGCCTCCGGCCACTGACACCAGGTCTCCGCTTTTGATTTCAATGGAGGCCACCGCCCCCTGCAGATCCGGGGTCTGTTCAAGACAAAGCTCCAGGGGTCTGCCGGGGTCCGTCTGCGCCGGAACATAGGGAGGGACCGGATTTTTCTTGTTGTCCGGATCGGCCGGAACAGTGACCGGATTGGCGGTGCCTACGGCGCCGTAAGCGGAAACGAACACAATGTCGCCGGGGGTCAAAACCTTGGTCGCATCCTGAATCTTGGCCGCGTTGACGGAAGCCACGCGGGGATTGGGCACACGGCACCAGTCCATGGTTTTGACGGATATGTAGCCCTGGTATTTCTCACTCAGGGCCACCAGGGCCGAGTTTTTTTCCACTTTCAGCACCAGGGCCTTCGCCCATCCTCCATTGTCCAGCGCCTCCGGGGTGAATACGGAATTTTTCACAAAATTGGCGTAATCCTCCGGTCCTATGCGCTCCAGAGGCCCTCGCCAGCCGCGCCGGTGATCCGCCTCATGCAGGCCGGCGCGCAGGGCCAGTTCGGCGGAACGCTGATGCAGGGGATCCATGGCCGTATATACGTGCAGCCCCCCCTCATAAACGGCTTCCTCTCCGTAGATGTCTATGCCCACTCCCATCCGCCTGATGTTGCTTTCTTCAAAAAAAGCCAGGAGCTGACGGCGCACTTCTTCCAGATACCAGGAACCCACGGTCCATGAAGGATCCGGCATCTGCCGGTACTCCAGCTTTTCGGCCAGGGCGCGATCGTGTTCCTCTTTGCTGATGAACCCGTTGACAAGCATGCGGCCCAGCACCCAAACCTGCCGGTCCCTGGTGTTCCCCGGCCGGGTATAGGGGTTGTTGCGCGAAGGCGCCTGGGGCAATCCGGCCAGCACGGCGGATTCCGCAAGGGTAAGCTCATGCACGTGCTTGGCGAAATAGGTGCGGGCGGCCGCCTCCACTCCATAGGAGCTGTTGCCCAGATAGACGTGATTCAGATAAAGATAGAGAATCAGTTCTTTGCTCAGGTAATTTTCCAGACGGTAGGACAGAATGGCTTCCTTGAGCTTGCGCTCGTAAGTGCGTTCCGGGGTCAGAAGCAGGCGTTTCACAAGCTGCTGGGTTATGGTGCTTCCGCCCTGGTCCTCCCTGCCCGCGCGCATATTGGCCAGAAAAGCGCGCAGTATGGCCTGGAAGTCAACGCCTTCATGCTCGAAGAATCTGGCATCCTCGGCGGCCAGAAAGGCTTTGGGCAGGTGGCCGGGCATGGAATCCAGGTTTACCAGAAAGCGTTTTTCATGGAAAAGATAGCCGATGATGCTCTTGTCGCGGGCATAGACCGTGGTCACCTGCGGCGCCCGGTAGTCGCTGACCTTGGTGATGCTCACCAGATCGGAGGCCGCCCACATGTACAATCCGAACAGACATATCGCCCCTGCTATTCCAAGCGAAGTCAGGGTGATAAGGCCGTAAACAAAAATATTCCGTCTCAACATGTCCGCATTGTGTTTGTTGTCGGTTATTCAAATCCCCAGTCCCGGCGCAGGCAGGCGAAAAGCCTGCGTATACCCGCGACGCTTTCGCCCATCAGGTCGACAGCCCGCGCCGGATTGCCGCTGCGCCGCACGATAAGGCAATTATCAGCCGAAAACAAGGTCAGGGAATGATTTATTACCCAGACAGGAAAAAGCAGACAGTACCAGGGTCTGCGCGCGCGCGGCAGGACACAGCCGAAATTCCCCAGAAAAGCACAGGCCCCGTCGTTACGCAGAGCCAGAGAAAAATGTTCTCCGCCGTCCGGAAAAAGTTCCTTGATACGCGCTTTTTCTCCAGGAAACAGCGCTTGCACTGACTGCACAAACTCAGGGGTATTGCGCCTTACGGCGCGAAACGCCCCGGGGTTTTGCCCGTATTCCTCAAGCCTCGCGCCCTCCGGGCGCGAGAGCGGAAAAATGAGGTCGGCCAGTTTAGGATCCGTGCGGCAGCATGTGCCGCTTTCCAAGGCGCAAAACCGGCAGGGATAATCATCGGCCGGATGCGTGGTTCCCGGATCAGGGGCCGTTTGCCGTCCGTATCTCATACCGGGTTGCGACCGACAGGGAGCAAGCCGGTATCGGCCGAAGGCTTTGCCCGCAGCCGGCCGCGAAGCGCAGGCGGCATCGACTGCCGCCGTAAAACGCAGAAGCGGACCTGCCTTTCCGTATTCAAACCCGTTTGAATGCGACCGGGTTTCACTTGAACAGGGACTTCAAAGCCTGCCGGACCACCGGCGCTATGACCCGGGAGGCCACTCCCGACCAGAAGCGTTCCCTGCGCGCGGCTTCGCGCTTTTCCTCCCTCTGCGCGGTCAGGCGCTCCTTTTCTTCAGCCCGGCGCGTTTTCTCCCGCTCTTTGGCCTGGACGCGCCCGTTTTCCGCCGCCACGGACCCGCTCATGCGTGCAGCGAGAATTTCGTAAGCCGTCTCGCGATCCAAGGCATGGGCGTAACGCTTGTACAACGGGCAACCAAGGATCAAGGTGCGGCGCGCGTCCGCGTCCAGCGGCCCGATCCGGCTCTGGGGCGGCACGACGAAAGCCCGTTCCACAGGCCTGGGGGCGCCTGCCTCATCCAGAAAGGAAACCAGCGCTTCACCCAAAACCAATTCCGCAATCGCCTCCTCCGAACTGAAGGCCGGATTGGGACGGAAGCTTTCCGCCGCCGTCTTCAGCAGTTTGCGGTCTTTCGGCGTATAGGCGCGCAGGGCGTGCTGCACCCGGTTGCCCAGTTGTCCGAGTATCGCGTCCGGCACATCCGAGGGGCTCTGGGAAATGAAATATACCCCCACTCCCTTGGAGCGGATCAGGCGCGCCACCTGCTCCACTTTGTCCAGCATGGCCTTGGGCGCATCGCGGAAAAGCAGATGGGCCTCGTCAAAGAAAAAGACAAGTTTGGGGCGCTCCGGATCCCCGGCTTCCGGAAGCGTTTCAAAAAGCTTGGACAGGAGCCAGAGCAGAAAGGTGGAATATGTCCCGGGCGAATTCATCAACCGCTCCGCCGCCAGAATATTGATCACTCCCTTGCCGTTCTCCGTTTGCAGAAGGTCCTGGACGTCCAGGCCGGGTTCGCCGAAGAAACTCTCCGCTCCTTCCTGTTCCAGGGTGATAAGACCGCGCTGGATGGCGCCTATCGAAGCCGTGGTGATGTTGCCGTAAGCGGCGGACAACCGTGAGGCGTTCTGCGCCGCGTATTCCAGAAGCTTGCGCAAATCCTTGAGATCGACGATCTCCAGCTTGCGATCCGCGGCGAATTTGAAAACCAGGGCGAGTACCCCGCTTTGCGTATCGTTGAGGCCAAGAAGACGGGAGAGAAGCAGGGGACCGAGTTCGCAAACCGCGGCGCGGGCCGGCACCCCCTGTTCGCCGAACACGTCCCAGAAACGCACGGGGAAAGACTGGTAAACGAACCCGGCGGCTTCAAGGCCGTACTCCCGCACCCTTGCCCCGACGCTTTCCTTGCCGCCCCCGTTCGCGGCAAGGCCGGACAGATCGCCTTTGACATCGGCCGCAAACACCGGCACCCCCATCTGGCTGAAGGTCTCGGCCATGGTTTGCAGGGTGACGGTTTTACCTGTTCCGGTGGCCCCGGTGATCAGGCCGTGCCGGTTGGCCATTTTGGGAATCAGGCAAAGCCTGGTATTTTTATTCATCGCGATGAGAGCGCGCTTCTCTTTGTCAAACATAACCTTCCCCGATTGTTTTTCTTCCTTATCTCATTATTCGCGACGCCGGACAAGCCCGCCCCGAACTTGAAGCGTCCCTCTGTCCGGACAGTCTGTTTCACTTATTCGAATTTCAAATCAAAACTGCATCCATGCAGTTTTGATTTGGCGGCTGCGGCGCAAGCGCTGTTTCGCCTTGCCGCTCGAAATGCTTCGCATTTCGGCGTGACATCTTGTCAC
>JAITRF010000024.1 GCA_031288535.1 Desulfovibrio sp.
ACGTGAAGTCTGCGGAACTCGAAACAGGCTATTCATCCATCTGTGGAACATAACAATATATCATGCGTTCCAGACATGGAATTCCTTGCTGATGACAATTAAAACGGGTAAGCCTCCTCGAAATGTCCCGTCCAAAATTGGCTAAGGCTCCAAAATATCTCTCTATCCGCCAAAATTAGAATTGCCGCTTTGGCCTGAAACACATTGCAAAGCGACAGTCCGAGTGCTAATGTACGCACATTTCCGGCTGCCGACGCCTTGCGTCCGGCCTGTATCTTTCCTTAGTTTTTCGTCCGCCATATCAAGGAGACCGCCATGTTCAGAAAATTGTCCGCCCTGGTCCTCGCCGCCTCTTTTCTCTTCAGCTTCGCCTTCACAGCCGCGGCTGCGGAAAAACTCATCATCTACACCTCCATGAAAGAGTCCCTGATCGGCGAATTGAGCGAAGCCTTCAAAAAGAAAAATCCGGGCGTCGCGGTGGACTACCAGAGCGCCGGGGCCGGAAAACTCATGGCGAAGATCGCCGCCGAACGCCAGTCGGGAAAAATCCTCGCCGACGTGATCTGGACCAGCGAGGTGCCCGACTTCTATACCATGAAAAAAGAAGGGCTGCTTGAGCTGTACGTTTCGCCTGTGTCCGGCGAGGTCATCAATCCCTTCGGGGATTTTGACGGCAGCTTCACGGCCGCCCGCCTCGGCACCCTCGGCATAGCCTACAACACCCGGATCGTCAAAAAAGCCCCCGAACAGTGGAGCGACATCCTGAAACCCGAATTCAAGGGGGCCTTCGGCATAGCCAACCCCTCGCTTTCCGGCACCGCCTACATGAGCATAGCCCTGATGGTCAACAAGTTCGGCTGGGAATTCATAGAGAAGATCAGCGCGAACCAGGGCAAGATCGGCAAAGGATCCGGCCAGGTGGTGGACGACACCGCTTCCGGGGAACTTGCCGGAAGCCTTGCCGTGGACTACATCACCAACGACAAGATTCAGAAAGGGGCCTCCCTGGCCCTGGTCTATCCCCCGGAAATGCTGGTCGTGCCGAGTCCGGTCGCCATATTCAAAGGAACCCCGAACCTCACGACGGCGAAAAAATGGGTGGATTTTCTCCTCTCCAAAGACGCCCAGACGATTATAGCCGGTGAAGGCACCCTGCCCGTGCGCTCCGACGTCGCCCTGCCCGCGCAGTTCAAGCTTCCCGCCCCGGCGGACGCGGTCAAACGCTCCATCCCTGTGAACTATATAGATCTGATGGCGCAAAAAGAGACTATCGTGAAAAAATTCACGGACATCATGCAGAGTAAGAAATAGGCGGGCGGATGGCCACGATTCAACTGGACGGGGTGGGCAAGCTCTACGGCGGGAAAAGCGTGTTCAGCGATCTTTCCCTGACCGTCCCGCACGGGGAATGCTTTACCCTGCTCGGTCCCTCCGGCTGCGGGAAAACCGTGCTTTTGCGCCTCATCGCGGGTTTTGAGAACCCGGATTCCGGCGCCATCAGCATCGGGGGGGAGACGGTGGCTTCCGCCTCCGGGGTCAGCCTCCCCCCCGACCGCCGCGACCTCGGCGTCGTCTTTCAGGATTACGCGGTCTGGCCGCACATGACCGTTTTCCGGAACGTTTCCTATCCTCTCAAACTGGCCGGGATAGGCGGGAAAGAACTTGAGGAGCGGACGCAGCGGGCCGTGGAGCTTGTCAACCTGGGCGGATTGGAGCGGCGGCTGCCTTCGGAGCTTTCCGGCGGGCAGCAGCAGCGGGTGGCCCTGGCCAGAGCCCTTGTAGCCAACCCCTCCCTGATGCTTCTGGACGAGCCCCTGTCCAACCTGGACGCCAATCTGCGCGAGGAAATGCGCTTTGAGATCAAGGAACTGCAGCGCAAGCTGGATATAACCATCTTCTATGTGACCCACGACCAGGAAATTGCCCTGGCCATCTCCGACCGCATCGCCATAATGGACGACAGGGGGAAGATAAGCCAGATCGGCGCTCCGGCCGACATCTACGAGCGGCCGGCGAATATTTTCGTGTTCAGCTTCATGGGCATGGCCAATTTTCTCCCCCTGCGCCGGGCCGGGGAACGCCTCACGGCCGGCGACGGGCAGCCTTTCCCGTTCGCGCCGCCGGGCGAAGACGATTATGTGGCGGGCTTCAGACCCTCGGACGTCATCCTGTCCAGGCCGGATGAGGCGGGCGCCGGTTTTTTACGCGGCCGCATCCGGCGGACGAGCTTTCTCGGGGCCATGCTCGATTATCTGGTGGAAATCGACGGGTCCTTGCTGCGCACGGCCCTGGAGAGCCACTTCGCCCTGGAGCGGGGATTGGTCTTTTCCGAAGGGGAAGAATGCGCCGTGGGCTTTCACAGCCTGCACTGGTTCACCAGGGCCGAAGCCGCGCAGGCGGGGATCGCGTGAGCGCGCGGGACGCCGGGGGACTGCGGGGAGGAGGAGGCTTCGGGGCGGCCGGGGTCATCCTCGCCCTGTCCGTAGGCGTTCTGATCGTTGTCGTGGCCGTGCCGGTGCTGCTGATATTCTTCAACGCCTTCTGGGCGGACGGCTCCTTCAACGTCAGCGACGTCATCCGGGTGCTGCGGGAGCCGGACACCTACCAGGCCCTGCTGAACTCCCTGATCATCGCCTGCGGCACGACCACCGGCAGCACAATCATCGGCACCTTTTTCGCCTGGCTGGTGACGCGCACGGATTTGCCCTTCAAACGCTTCATGAAGGGCATGTTCCTCGTGCCCTTCATGCTCCCGTCCTTTATCGGGGCGCTGGCCTGGAAGATGCTGTTCTCTCCGCGCGCCGGGTACATCAACCGCTTTTTCATGGACACTCTGGGCTTTGAAAACCCCATATTCAACATTTACAGCTATGCGGGGATAATCGCCGTCGAGTGCATGTACCTTTTCCCCTTTGTCTTCATCCAGGTCTGCGGGGCATTGGAGCGCATGGACCCCACCCTGGAGGAATCCGCCCGCATCTCCGGGGCCGGGCTTTTCACGATCACCACCCGCATCACCATCCCCCTGGTTTTGCCGAGCATCCTTTCCGGGGCCTTGCTGATCATGCTCTATTCCATGGCCCATTTCGGAACGGTGGCCGTCCTGGGCATAGAAAACGGCATCTTCAACATCCCCACCCTGATCTACGAGCGCATCCATCAAAGCGCCGGTTCCTTCGCCTCCATACGCACCGGCACGGTCCTGGCCTCGGTGCTGGTCGTGTCCGCCGCCTGCATCATCTGGCTGCAAAACCGCATCCTGGATCGGGGGCGCTACCAGATTATAGCCGGGAAAAGCTTCCGGCCCATGGAGCTCAAACTGCGCGGCCTGCGCCTGCCCCTGCTTTTCTTCTGCGTGGCCTACATCTGCTTTACCATCGTCCTGCCCACGGTGGTCATTTTCCTGGTGGGGGGACTGAAAACCTACGGCCTGCCCTTCACCCCGGAAAACCTCTCCCTCGCCAACTACAAATTCATACTCTTCGAGCACAAGCTGACCCGCGACGCCATTTTCAACAGCGTGACCCTGGGGCTGGGCGCGGCCCTGATCACCATGTTCGCCGGAGTCATGATCTCCTACGTCATCGTGAAAATGAAAACGCGGGGCAAAGGCATCCTGGAATTTCTCGGCATGCTCCCCTTTTCCGTGCCCGGTTCGGTGATCGCCCTGGGCGTGATTCTCGCCTGGAGCGGCAAATACGGAATCAACCTCTACAACACAGTCTGGATTATTCTGGTGGCCTATATAGCCCGCTACATGGCCTTTTCCCTGAAAGCCAACTCCGCCGCGCTGGAGCAGGTGCACGATTCCCTGGTGGAGGCGGCCAGGGCCTCCGGGGCGAGCATGTGGCAGGCCCTGCGCGATATCGTCCTGCCTCTGGTGCGGCCGGGCATGCTGGCGGCCTTTTTCCTGATCTTCCTCCCCTCCCTGCGCGAGCTCACCGTGTCCATCATGCTTTACGCGCCCACCACGCGCACTATCGGGGTGGCCATATATACCCTGAACGAAGACGGAGAAACCGTGATCTCCGCCGCCCTGGCGGGCGTGGCCCTGATTTTGATCATAAGCGGCCAGACGCTTATCAATCGCTTTACGGAAGGCGTTTCATCCGGCAAGGGTTGAATATGTCCTACATAAGACTCGAGGATGTGACCCGGCGCTTCGGCGCGGTTACGGCGGTGGACCGCCTGAACCTCTCCATAGGCCGGGGGGAATGTTTTTCCCTGCTCGGCCCCTCCGGCTGCGGCAAAACTACCACCCTGCGCATGCTGGCGGGCTTCGACGACCTGGATGAAGGCGAAATCCACGTCGGCGACCGCCTGCTCTCCTCCAAAAAAAGCGGCTATTACCTGCCCCCGGAAAAACGCGATTTCGGCATGGTCTTCCAGGCCTTCGCCGTGTGGCCCCATCTTTCCGTATACGAGAACGTGGCCTTCCCCCTGCGCATACGCAAAACCCCGGCCGCCGAACTGGACAAACGCGTCAGGGAGGCCCTGTCCCACACCAATCTGATGGACGCGGCAAAAGCGAGCCCGGCCGATCTGTCCGGCGGCGGCAAACAGCGCGTAGCCCTGGCCAGGGCTCTGGCCATCAACCCGGACGTCATGCTCCTGGATGAACCCCTCTCCAGCCTGGACCCGCATCTGCGCGAGGAAATGCGCTTTGAAATAAAGGACTTGCAGCGCCGCTTCGGCTTTTCCATCATCTATGTCACCCACGACCAGTCCGAGGCCATGGCCCTGTCCGACCGGGTCCTCGTGATGCGCCTCGGCGTGGCCCAACAGGTGGACACGCCCGTAAACGTCTATACCAGGCCGGCCAACAAATTCGTATTCTCCTTCATCGGCCTGTCCAATTTTCTGGACGTGGAGGGAGACGGGACAAACTTCAAAACCAGCCGGGGCGGCCTGCCCCTGCCCTGCTCACCGCCCCCGGAACTGGCAAGGGGACCCTCCTGTCTCGCCTGCCGACCCTCGGAAGTCGAATTTACCGACGGGGAAGGTCTGGCGGGGGTGGTCGAGCGCAAGTCTTTCCTGGGGGAAAGCATAGACTACCGGATCCGAATCGGCGAACAAAGTCTGCGCGTACAAAAAGGCAGACGCAGCGCGGGTCCTGAACCGGGAGAAACCTGCCGCCTGCGCTTTATCCGCCCCCTGTGGTACCAGGCGGACTGACCCGTATCCGCCGGGGCTTTGCCCCGGACCCGCAAGGGGCTTTGCCCTTGCGGAAAGTGACCGATATTTTCCGAGGTGTTGATGGGTACGGATTTCATACCGGTGTGCTCGGTTCTTCTGGGCGGAAATGAAAAAAAATACGTCGGGGATTGCCTGGAAGGGAGCTGGATCTCCTCGTCCGGTTCATACATCGCCGCTTTTGAGCGCGCTTTCGCCGAGTGGTGCGGGGCGGGCCAGGGCATAGCCGTATGCAACGGCACGGCGGCTTTGCATGTCGCCTTGCTGGCCCTGGGCATAGGTCCGGGCGACGAGGTGATCATACCCGATTTCACCATGGCCGCCTCCGCCTTTGCCGTCTGTCACGCCGGGGCGACGCCGGTCTTCGCCGACGCCGACCCCCGCACCTGGAACCTG
This sequence comes from Desulfovibrio sp., assembly GCA_031288535.1. Taxonomy (GTDB): domain Bacteria; phylum Desulfobacterota; class Desulfovibrionia; order Desulfovibrionales; family Desulfovibrionaceae; genus Frigididesulfovibrio. The sequence continues at coordinate 5,590 of JAITRF010000024.1, forward strand.
AACCCGGAGAAGGCGGCGGCCAGGATAACCCCCCGGACGAAAGCGATCATGCCGGTGCATATCTTTGGCAACCCCTGCGACATGGGCGCCCTGCGCCGACTGGCCGCGGACGCCGGAGTTTTCCTGCTGGAAGACGCGGCTGAGGCGCACGGGGCGCTTTTTGAGGGCAAACGGGCCGGGACCATGTCCGATATCGCCGCCTTCAGCTTTTTCGCCAACAAAAACGTCACCACCGGGGAGGGCGGCATGGTGCTTACGGACAGCGCGGATCTGGCCGCCCGCTGCCGCTATTTCCGCAACATGTGTTTCCCTCCCGATGCCCCGCGCGACTATATGCACGCGGACATCGGCTTCAACTACCGCATGAGCAACATACACGCGGCCATCGGCCTCGCCCAGACGGAAAAAGCCGACGATTACCGGGCGATGCGCATACGCAACGGCCTGCTTTACCGCGAACTTCTGTCCGCTGTGCCCGGCGTCGCGCTTCAACATATCCAGCCCGGAGGGGAAAGCGTCTTCTGGATGAACGGCATCTGCGTGCAGCCGGAAATATACGGGCGCACGCGGGCGGAGCTGGTGGCGCATCTTATGTCGCAGGGCGTGGATACGCGCATCTTTTTTCAGGGCATGCACCGCCAGGCCGCCTTGCGCAAATACGGCTGCGACTGCTCGGGCGAGTATCCGGTCAGCGATCTTCTGGCGGACAACGGTTTCTACCTGCCCAGCGGCAGCGGCCTCGGAGCGGACGAGATCCGGCGGATCTGCTCCCTGATCGCGGATTTCGCCTGCAAAGGGCGCGGCCGGGCTTCGCCCGGCGCGGCCCGGGGGGGTCTGCGGGGGGTAAAACCCCCCGATGGCTTCAAAGGGCGCGGCCGGGCTTCGCCCGGCGCGGCCCGGAAGGACCTGCGGGGGACAGAACCCCCCGACGGTTCCAGCGGGGGGCTGTAGATGACCGCCTTCGGCTCTTACTCGCTCTACTATAATCTTTTATACAGCGACAAGGATTACGCGGCCGAAACGCGTTTCATGCTCGAGGCGCTGGACGGGGCCGGATGCCGGCCGCGCAGCCTCCTGGACTTGGGCTGCGGCACGGGACGCCATGCCCTGGCCCTGGCCGCCGGGGGTATTGAGGTCACAGGGGTGGACATCTCGGAAACCATGCTGACTATGGGGCGGGAATCCCTCAGGGAGCGGCCGGACGCCAAAGTCGCGCTTTTGCGCGGCGACGCCAGAACGGTGCGGCTTGGGCGCGCCTTTGACGCCGTATCGTCACTCTTCCATGTCATGAGCTACCAGACCGGGGAAGAAGACGCCCTGGCCGTACTGGAAACGGCCCGCCTGCACCTTGAGCCGGGCGGCTGTTTTTTCTTTGATTTCTGGCATGGTCCGGGGGTTTTGCGCGACCCGCCGACCAACCGCCTGAAGGTCATGGAAGACGCATCCATAAGGGTCGAGCGCAAGGCTGTGCCGTTTATGCGTACAGAGGACAATATCGTGGAGGTCCGGTACACGGTGGATCTGCTGGACAGGCGGGGCGGAAGGGAAAGGATTGAGGAAAACCATGTCATGCGCTACTGGTTTGTCCCGGAACTGCGCCGGCTGGCGCGGCGCTCCGGGTTCACCTGCGCGGATTGCGGGGCCTGGATGGAGCGTTCCCCCCCCGGCCCGGAGTCCTGGTACGCCTGGATGCTTTTGCGGCTGGAGCGGTTTGATATTGAAAATCCATAAACCGCTCCGCGGGGATTTGCCCCTGCGAACACGCGGGGCCTTTGCCAGAGGCGCCCATAAACCGCTCCGCGGGGCTTTGCCTGCAAATCCATGCCGCGAGATTGTCGCGGGGCGAACGGGCTTTGCCGTCAAGCGAAAATCTCAAGCGTAAAACGCTCTATGATGGGAACCTCTACAGACCAGGATTTTTGTTTCCTGGCAAGGAAGGCGGGTTTCGACAAGGGGGAGTATATTCAACATATTCGACCTGTTGGCGAAAGGAACCTGACGCCGCCAGGGGGCAAAAAGACGGTTGAGGTTCCCTGATGAAAAAAATAGCCGTGTATCTGGAAGCCTCGCCGGAATGGGGCGGGGCTTTTCAATACGCCATGACCCTGCTCGGCGCCCTGGCCGCTTTGCCGCCGGGCACGGCCGAAATATGCTGTTTTCACAAAAACGAAAGCTGGCGTCCCCACATTGAGGCCCTGAGTCTGCGGGGGCGGACCCTGCGCCGCCGGAGGGGGCTGCGCCGCCTGCGCCGCAGCCTGATCAGGAGACTGGCCTTTTTGGCGCGCAATCCGGACCATGTCCGGAAGGCGCACTCCGACGCCAATGCGCTGATAGCGGAGTGGAATCCGGACCTCCTGATTTGCGCGCAATCCGATTTTTTTCTTCTGCCCCGAAACATCGGACAAATCGCGCCCGTGCATGATCTGATGCACATCTATGAGAGCGGGTTTCCGGAAGTGGGGACGGCCAAGGCAAGGACGGACAGGAACCGGCTTTTCACCGGAATGGCCGAAAACTGCGCCGCGCTTCTGGTGGACTCGCCACTGGGCGGGGAACATCTGCTGGACAATTTTCCGGTCAAGCCCGGGCAGATAAGGGTGCTGCCCTATGCCGCCCCGCAATCCCTGCTGCGGGCCGAGCCCCGACCCCCCGCGCTGAACATCCCGGAAGCCTTCATGTTTTATCCGGCCCAGTTCTGGGAACACAAAAACCATGCGGGGATGGCCTGCGCTTTGGCCGAGGCCAGGAAAACACGCCCGGATTTGCATTGCGTGTTCAGCGGTTCCACCGGATATTCCGGCTACGGGCCGTTCAGGCGCAAAGTCGAGGAACTCGGCCTGGAGGGGGCGGTGACGGTCGCGGGCTATGTGGACGAGGGCGAGATGGCCTGGCTGTACCGCAAGGCGCGTTGCCTGTTCATGCCGACCTTTTTCGGGCCGACGAACATCCCGCCTTTGGAGGCCATGGCCCTGGGCTGTCCGGTCGCCGTGTCCGGCATATACGCCATGTCCTGGCAATGCGGCGACGCCGCCCTGTATTTCGATCCGGGCTCGATCCCGGATATGGCGCGGGCCATGGAGAGCATCTGGCCGGATGAGGGACTGCGCGCGCGCCTGCGGGAAAAGGGACTTGAAAAACATCGGCAATGGACGGAAAAAGAGATGCAAAACCGCTTTCTCTCCATTGTTATGGAACTGCTCGGAGCTTCAGACCAAGTTGCGGCCGACAGGCGGCAAATCGCCGGAGCGTTTTACGCTTGAAACGCTCGCTTGACGGCGAGCGCAACGCAGCAACGCCCGCGAGATGCCCGTGGCGCTGCCGGGGCGGCGTGGGCAACGCCCTCAATCCCAAGGCCAAAGCCGTTTCGGCCGGGAAAACCAGGGGCGTTCGTCCCTGTGCCGGATGCAGCCCGCGACTATCTCCCGCGCCTTCTCCAGGGTGCGGCTGTTCAGCACCCTGACGCGCTCCTCCCGCAGCAGGGCGGCCTGGGCGGAAGAATCGCTTATCCCCCCAGCTCCCATGAAGGTAACCGCCACCGGCAGACGGGCCACATTGTCGGCCGTGACCAGCCGGGCCGTGAACTCGTGATCTCCGGCAATGCGGAAGGAGGTGTCGAACCTGTGGGTTTTGAGCGCTGACATGCGCGTGAAGGTGGACGGGAAAGGCAGGCCGATGGTGTCGGTCATCATGGTGTAGACCGTGCGCAGGGAGCGCCGGATCAGAAAGCGCCGCCAAAAGCCGCTCCCTTCTATCAAATCTCCGTAGGCGAAAACGATGCCTTCCGGCAGAGTTTCCAGATGCCGGGCGCAACGCGCCAGCACGTCGACGTCCAGCAGACGGTCGTCCGCGCCGAGAAAAAGCCCCCAGTCGCCGCTTGCCCGCTCCACGGCCCGGTTCCAGGCGTCGTAGATACCGCAATCCGGCGCCGAACTCAGGGAAACGCGCCCGGCATAGCGCGCCGGCAGGTCCAGCGTGTCGGACCCTCCGTCCTGAACTATGACTTCGTACTCCGGCCAGGTTTGCCCGAATATGGAGGACAGCGCCCTTTCAAGGCGCTTTCCGGCATTCAAGGTGGCTATGATCAGGGAAAATTTCAGGGCCATGATTCAAGCTTCCGTCACAGGTCTGACGACCAGCGTCCGCAGCACCGCATCCACGCGGGCCATGCCGGGGGGACCGCCCTTCACCGTGTGGACGTGGCGCAGCAGGGCCACCATGATTTCACCCTCCCCGCGCAAGGCGCTTTTTTCGGCGGCCAGGGCGGCCGCGAAAAGCAGGGTGTCCTCCGGCACCTCCTCCAGGGCGTGGGAACGGCGCACCAGCACATGCGCGCCCGGCACGGCGCCGGCGTGCAGCCACAGATCGTGCCCGGCCCCGGTTTTCATGAGCCGGGCGTTGCCGCGCGCGTTTTTCCCGCGCAAAACGACAAAACCCTCTGCGGAACGAAAAACGGCGATGTCCCTGATTCCTGTTTCCCGGCCGCGTCCCTGCGTTTCGCCGGGAACCGCGCCTGAGAGAGGCGTCTCCGAACCGGGGACCGCGGGATCGGACCCGCCGGCAAGGGTCTTGCGGCGTTCGGCAAGCATGCCCAGCCCCCTTTTGCCCCGCGCCGCCTCCTTGAACATGCGTTCCATATTTTCGATCAGACTGAGGCTTTTGTCCAAAACGAGCGGTTCGCCCCCGCATCCGTCCGGCAAGGAGATTTCCGAAAAACGGGCGGAGCGCGGATGGTTCCAGAGGACGGCTTTGAGGGATTCCGCCTTGGACTCCAAGGACGCCATGCCTTTGAGCCTCTCTTCCTCCCTGTCCAGTTTCGCCAGAAGCCGCGCGCGCTTTTTTGCCGCTTTCGCCTGCGGGATTTCCTGTACCCGGCGCGCGGCCGCGCTTTCGCGCGCGAGAAAATCCCGTCCGGAGATCAGGGAGACGCCGGCCAGGGCCGGGTAGAGAGAAAAATCCGCCAGCGCGGCGAATTTTTCTTCCAGCCCCGCCGCCGGCAGCGGACTCAGTCCCATGCGTTCCTCCTGCGTCTTTGCCAAAGGCCAGGCCGAACAAAACGCCGGTTCTCCATCCGTCCCCGCGTAAAAAAAGACCTCTCCGCCCCCGGCGCGTAAATCCTCAAGCAACGCCAATCCCTCCGCAAGCGGGAGGGCGGCGAGGCTTTCACGCAGCAAAGGGGTCAAAACGGCGTAGTCCCGCCACGGCCCCTCCCCTTTGGTTTGGAGTTTGGAGCAAAGCGTTTCCACAAGGGCGGGCGGGGGATAGGCGGGCTCATCCCCGAAACCGGGAGGGAGATCGGAAAGACAATGCGCCCCTTCGGTCAGGTCCAGAAGCAGAAAAAAAGCTTTCTCTCCTGTTTCAGGCCAGCCGCGGAGGGGAAAGGCCATACGGCGGGAAGGATAATCGACGAGCGCGCGCCCGAGGCGCCTGCCCTGGCAATATTTGCGCAGGAACATGACCTGCGCCGCGGGCCGCAACGGGTTTTCCGGGGCCGCATGCGCGAGGAAGAGGCCGGGCGAGCGCCGCCCGGCAAGCAGAATGAGCCGGTATTTGCGCCCTGGAGCATGCAAAGACGCCCGCCCGACGGCGGGCAAGGTCCGCGCGCAAGCGTCCCGCGGCGGGACAAAAATGGTGAATACAAAAAGGCCGGGGCGCGGCCCGTGAATTTTTTCCAGGCGCGCGTCCTCGGCCAACAGGGAAAGATCAGCCGCCAGCAGACGGAAAAGGTGCGAATCCAATCATTCTCCCCTCAAGTGCTCGTCTTCCTCCTGCTTGCTCTTGCAGTTGATGCACAGTTTGGTCACGGGGCGCGCTTTCAGCCGCGGCACGCCGATTTCGTCGCCGCATTCCTCGCAGACGCCGAAAATGCCGTCGTCCATGCGTTGCAGGGCGGCCTTTATTTTCTTGATCAGCTTGCGTTCCCTGTCGCGGATGCGCAGGGTGAAGGTGCGATCCGCCTCCATGGTCGCCCGATCCGCCGGGTCAGCGAAAATCTCGTTGTTGCCCGTCATGTCCTCAAGCGTCGCTTCCCCCTGCTGCAGGGCCTCCGCAAGCATATCATTAAGCAATGCGCGAAAATATTCCAGGTCTTTTTGTTCCATGCTGGGTTACTCCGGCGGGCGGACCGCGTGTGCTTCGCTATTTCTGAGGAACTGCCGATTTAATCGGGGCTTTTGCCCCGAACTCCGCGGGGGGAGCGTCAGCCGTAGGCGAGTTTGCGAGCCGTTCGGATGACGCCAGCGGAGATAATGATTTCCCCCGGACCCCCTCGATAGCAACTTATTGAAATATCTATGGAAGCGCAGAAGCAAAGCCCTCTCGTCAATAAATCGGTGTTTCCGTAACTTGTCCGTATAAATCAAAAGAAGAGCCGTGTAAAGCTGAATCTTGGCGCGTCTCTCTCGTTCCCATATCGGGTTGCGGCCGACAGGGAGCAAAGCGGCTGCGCAGTTTTAAGCGATACATGGCGCTAGATCAGGGCGATGGCTTCGATCTCCACTTTCGCTCCCATGGGCAGGTCTTTGACGGCGAAGCAACTGCGCGCCGGATAGGGTTTGCTGAAAAACGAGGCGTAGACTTCGTTCACGACGGCGAAATCATTCATATCCGCCAGATAGACCGTGGTTTTCAGCACCCGGCTGAAGTCCGCGCCTCCGGCGTCAAGGACGTGCCCCAGGTTTTCCAGGGCTTTTTGCGCCTGCTCCCTGATGCCGTCCGGTATGGTTTTGCTGCGCGCATCCAGGGGTATCTGGCCGGATGTGAAAAGCAGCCCTCCCCCGGCCAGGGCGTGGGAATAAGGGCCGACGGCGCCCGGGGCCTCCGGGCTTTCGACAAGCGACAAGGTGTTCATTGAGTTTCCTCCATTTTTGCCGTGTTGATTGATAAGTGCCGATTAATATGCTATTGAAGACGACAAATAAAGCGTAAAAGATGCGCTCTCCGCGCCTGTCGGCTTCGGAGGGTTTCCCTTTTGCTTCCCATGGAGGTCGTATGGAAGTGGTGACAATCAACAGGCGCTGGTGTAAAGGCTGCGGAATATGCGCGGCCTTTTGCCCGCGCGGGGCGCTTGTCCTTGAGGAGGAAAAAGCCGTGAGCCGGGGCGCGGACTGTATAGCCTGCGGACTTTGCGAACTGATGTGTCCGGAACTCGCCGTCAGCGTGGATCAGAGCCGGAAACCCCGGAAGGCCGTAAAGGAGGTCCAGGCATGAGCGGAGTCGTCACAGGAAAGTCCCCGGCCGGGAATCCGGACGGGGCAAAGAGGGGCGGAACCGCCCCGGACATGCATTTCGTGCAGGGCAATGAAGCCTGCGTGCGCGGGGCGATGTACGCCGGCCTGAACTTTTTCGCCGGATACCCGATCACCCCTTCCACGGAAATCGCCGAGCATCTTTCGGATATCCTGCCCCGTAACGGGGGGGTGTTCATCCAGATGGAGGACGAGATAGCCTCCATGTGCGCCGTCTGCGGGGCGGCGCTGGCCGGCGCCAAGGCCATGACCGCCACCAGCGGTCCGGGCTTTTCCCTGAAACAGGAGGCCATCGGCTATGCCTGCATGACCGAAATTCCCTGCGTGATCGTAAACGTGCAGCGCGGGGGACCTTCCACCGGACTGCCCACCAAGGTCGCCCAGGGCGATGTGATGCAGACCCGCTGGGGAACGCACGGGGATCATTCCATAGTGGTTCTGACCGCCTCGTCGGTGCAGGACATTTTTGAGATTACGGTGGAAGGCTTCAATATATCGGAAACTTACCGCACGCCTGTCATTCTGCTTTTCGACGAGGTGGTGGGGCATATGCGCGAAAAGCTCGTCGTGCCCGCGCCGGGCGAGATCACCCTGGTGGACAGGCTTTATACCGAAGTTAAGGCGGGAGTTAACTATCATCCCTATTTGACGCGCGAGGACGGGCGTCTGCCGGTCTCCGACTTCGGCGGGGTGCACCGCTACAACGTAACCGGGCTTTTTCACGACATTTTCGGTTTTCCCACCGAAAATGCGGATCAGGTGAACAGACTCATCTACCATCTGGTGGACAAGATTGAAAACCGCGCCCATCTGCTGGCGCGCTGGAAGGAATACCATCTGGACGACGCCGAACACATCATCCTGTCTTACGGGGCTTCGGCGCGCAGCGCGCGCCATCTGGCCGAAACCAGAAGGGGCAAGGGCGATCGCATCGGCTTTTTGGAGCTGCAGACCCTCTGGCCTTTCCCGGCCGCGCTGATCCGGGAAAAAACCGCCCATGCGAAAAGCGTTTTTGTGGCGGAGATGAATATGGGACAGATCGCCGCCCAGGTCAAACAGGCCGTCAGCAAACCGGATCGGGTTTTTCTCGTGAACCGCATGGACGGCATGCTGGTCACCCCGTCGGATATCGGCGCCGTCATGCGTACCGTTGAAGGAAGGGGGTTCTGAAATGGCCTTCAGGGATTATATCCGGGAACGTTTTTTCCCTCATATCTGGTGTCCCGGCTGCGGGCACGGCATTGTGCTGAACGCCCTTCTGCACACGGTGGAGGGCTTGGGCCTTGACCGCACCTCCCTGTGCATGGTGTCGGGCATCGGCTGTTCCTCGCGCATCGCCGGCTACGTCGATTTTCACACCATGCACACCATGCACGGGAGGGCTCTGGCCTGCGCCACCGGCCTCAAACTGGCCAGACCTTCGCTGAATGTTTTCGTGCCCATGGGCGACGGCGACGCCACGGCCATCGGCGGGAATCATTTCATCCACGCCTGCCGTCGCAACATAGACCTCACGGCCATCGTCTTGAACAACCGCATCTACGGCATGACGGGCGGACAGTTTTCGCCCCTGTCCGGGCGGGACGTTTTGGCCACGACCGCGCCTTACCGCAGCATCGACGAGCCTTTTGACATAGTAAAGCTGGCGCTGGGCGCGGGCGCGACCTTCGTGGCCCGCACCACGGCCTTCCATGTCCGGGAAATCGGGAACCTGCTCAAGAAAGCCGTGCTGCACAAGGGAATTTCCGTGCTTGAAGTCCTGGTGCAGTGTCCGACCTATTTCGGACGCAAGAACAACCAGGGCGGGGCGGTGGAAATGATGGAACTGTACCGGGACAATACGGCGCCGCTCGGTTCAAAAAAGCTGGAGGACAACCCCTCCCTGATCCCGCGCGGCGTCTTTCGCGAGGATACGCGGCCGGAATACTGCGAGGAATATGCCAAGGTCGTGGCCAGAGCCAAGGAGTAGAAAAATGGAATTGTATCGAGTTCTGATGTCCGGTTCGGGCGGCCAGGGCGTTATAACCATGGCCATCATCCTGGCCGAGGCCGCCTGTATTTATGAGGGGCTGACGGCCATCCAGTCCCAGTCTTACGGCCCGGAGGCGCGCGGCGGGGCCACCCGCTCGGACGTGATCATAGCCGACGGTCCGATATTTTTCCCGAAAGTCCTGCAGCCGAACTTTCTGGTGGCCCTGACCAACGAGGCGTCCAACAAGTATCTCCCCCTGATCCGGCCGGGCGGCATCTGCCTTTACGACTCGGATCTGGTGCAGCTTGACCTGCGTGTGGACGCCCGCCCCAGGGGATTGCCCATGTACGGCGCCGTGATGAAGGAATTCGGCAAAGCCCAGTCCTTCAACATCTGCGTGCTGGGCGCCCTGGTCGCGCTGATCGGGGCGGTAGTATCCCTGGACTCCCTGGAGCGGGTGCTCATGGCGCGCTTTGGGCCGTCCCGGCATGAGATCAACTGCAGGGCGCTGCGCCTGGGCGCGGAAATGGCCGCCCCCATGGCTGATGACGCCTAGAGCGGTTCGACTTTGAAAAGGTTGAACAGCTCTGCGGGGATTTTCCGGAAAATCCCCGTTGCGGGATTGCCGCAAGGCGAACCTGCTTCGCCGATAAGCGGCAGGATCAAACGTAAAATGCTCCTGCCCGATCCGGGCCGGTTTGCAGCGCATATTTCCCGATGACGCCGGCGGAAAAAAACATTTTCTTCCGCATCAACCTGGGGGCGTTTCTGTCCTTCATGGTGATCGGTCTGCCCCTGCCCGTGCTTCCGCTTTACGTCCACCAGGACCTCGCCTACAGCGCGGCTGTGGCCGGGGCCTGCGTGGGGGCGCATTTTCTCGCCACTATTCTGTTCAGGGCCAAGGCCGGACGCCTGGCCGACACTTGGGGAGCGCGGCGCACGGTGCTTTGCGGCTATTTTTTTTCCGCCTGCTCCGGCCTGCCCTATATGCTGATCGCCTGGCTGCCTCTGCCGGATGAGCTGAAACTGGCGCTGATCCTCGTGAGCCGTATTTGTCTCGGCATAAGCCAGGGCATGATAGGCACGGGTTCCATCACCTGGGGCATCGGGCTGATGGGGCAGAGACACGCCGGCAAGATACTGGCCTGGAGCGGCCTGACCATGTATGCCGGCATCGGCTTCGGGGCTCCGGCGGGGTTGGCCCTCTGGGAAACAGGCGGCATTTTTCTGACCGGGGCGGTCTGCGCGCTTCTGCCGCTTTTTTCCATCGCCGCCGGCTTCACTCTGGATGAAGCTCTGGCGCGGGAAAGCTCCCGGCGGCCGGGAACCCGCAACATTCTGCTCAAAGTGTTGCACCCCGGGATATGTCTTTGTCTGAACGGGGTTGGAAACGCGGTGATCAGCGCCTTCATCGGTCTTTATTTCGTGTCGAGGGATTGGGGATACGCCGGCCTCGCCCTGAGCGTCTTCGGGTTTTCCTTTGTGTTCGGCCGGATGGTGAGCGCCGGAATGGTCGAGCGTTTAAAAGAAGGACAACCCGCCAGGATAGCCTTTCTCCTGGAATTCTCGGGACTTGGACTGATCGCCGTCGGGCTTCATCCGGCAATCTCGTTTGCTGGGGTCGGCCTGACCGGGATCGGCTGCTCCATTGTTTTCCCGGCCCTGGCGGTGGAGCTTGTGCGTTCCCTGCCCAGGGAAATCTGCGGCACGGCCGTCAGCCTGTTCACAATTTTTCAGGATATTTCCTATGCCTTGAGCGGTCCTCTGACCGGGCTGCTGGTTCCCTATTTCGGCTACGCCGGCGTTTTTTACGTGGCGGCGGCCTGCGCCGCTCTGGGCCTCGTCCTGTCCACGGCCTGGAGCCGGCCGAAGCCCGGCTGACGCGATTTGCTCCCGACAGAGCATGTTACGCTTGAGATTGTCTCTTGGATGATGTGCTTCCGGGAATATTTTCTGAAACAGGGTTTTGCATATTGACTTCGCGCCCGTGTCCGTCTTATAGTGAAAGTTCATGTTGATGACGCGGGGTGGAGCAGTTTGGTAGCTCGTCGGGCTCATAACCCGAAGGTCCCAGGTTCAAATCCTGGCCCCGCAACCACTGCGAAATTGAGGGGTTACGTTGAAAGACGTAACCCCTTTTGTCTGCTTGGTGCCAAGAGTCTGTCAGGGAGAGATGCCTGTATCATGCTAACATATTGATATTTTTAATATTACGAATGCGATAAATTTATGCGCATTAATAAATTCAATATATTATATTCAAAATCCGACAGGCTCCCAGCGCCATGTATCGCTTAACTGCGTTAATTTTTACTTGGAATTGGCACAAGGAAGAATTGTGGTATGAATGACATTTTTCCCGAACAGGCGCTGTTCGCAGACATTTCCATCCTGATTGAACAAGCCAGAGCTACGGTTGCCGCTCAGGCCAACCATACTGCGACATTGCTGTACTGGAAAGCCGGCAGGATGATCAATACGGTGGTTTTACAGGAAAAACGCGCTGAATACGGCAAACGGATTGTGTCGGCGCTGGCGGCACAATTACAGGCAAAGTTCGGCAGAACCTTTGAATTGAGAAATTTGCGGCGCATGATGCAATTCGCTGACCAATTCCCGGACTGGGAATTGTGTCGCCGCTGGCGACACAATTGAGTTGGTCCAATTTTATTGAACTTCTTCCCTTGAAAGCTGGATCGGTACGAACGGCAAGAAGGTGAAAACCCCGTTGTGCAGGCACATTTTGCCCCTGTGCGAATACCCCCGAAACCGTGGCGGATTGTGGGAGTCCACCTTTCTTGACAAGAAGCAATTGTCAGATCATGTCTGACCTACTACCCTGGTCGGAGTTTAAAAATTTTCTGCCATCCACAGTGGTGCGGTATTTTTGTTTTTTACTGGTCGGCTTATCCGGAATAGTTTGTTCAAGCCAGCCGATGCGCATGAGAGGTAAAAGAATATCTTCTCTGAACGTGGTTCTGCTGCTTTTGCCCGCGAGCAAAAGCAACTCTGAAATTGTTTTTCCATCAATACAGTTCCGCAAAATAGCCACCTGTTCGGGACTTGGCTCCATCATGGCTCCATCATGGCTCCATTATGGCGCCGTCTTGTTCCACATCCGTACCTTGTCCATAGCCATATTTTGTTGCGGCAGGCTGATCAAACTCCGGCACGCTGATAACCATGCGGAAGATATCGCCTTCTATGAGATGCGGGTCTGCGCCGCCGTATTTTTTGCCGTACAGCATCATCTTGCGCATTCCCGAATCGAGTTCGTCGGCCCGGTCAATTTCGCGGAAAAAGGCTCCAAGAACCGGGTTTTTGGGATAAGGGACGGAGGTTTCAGGGTCAAGCAGGCCAAAGCCGTGCGGACGATTCGCATTGAACGTGGTAACTCTGCCGCGTTCGATGATCAGCCGCGCCGGGACGCCGCTGGCATACTCACGGTGGATCAGGACGTTGGATGCGACTTCCCGAAAGATGGAGTCGCGCAGGCTGCGGCGCTCCATGCCTTCGAGATAGAACGGGTCCGGCAGGTGCTTTTGGATGAAAGCCAGTATCCGGTCATAACTGTCAAGCAGGTTGGTGCGGATCAAATCCCGGTCATCGTAGCGATCCACATCCACCCTGCGCAAAATGCAATCCGTGCGATGCGGCGGACAAACTTGCAGGATCTGTTCGTCTGTGCCGAAAAGCATCACGCCCGCCAGAGTGACGCCGGATTTCCGCGTTTCTGGATCAATTTGCACCAGTTGCGCGCTTTTGAGCAACTGTTCGTCATCCATGTCCGTCCACGCGTGATTTTTGTGATTGATGCGGACATAGCGGCGGCAACGCTCGATCAAATCCGCCCGCAGGTCTCCCGGCCGAATCCGGGGATACACCCGGTTTTCGCTGAAGTTGGTCTGTTTGCGCAGGTACAGGTGGGCTACCTGCGATGTGCTGTCGGTGATGTCAAAATCCCCATCCTCGTTGCGGTCATATATCCGCCCGTTGCAACGATGCACCTGTGAACTTTCCGGAACATAGACGACCAGCATGTTTTCCCTGTCCACCGTTGCGGCGTCAATGGACAAATAGGTCGGCGGCGACAGCTTTTGCGGGTTGTTGACGGCGGTCACGAAATCCTTACGAACCTGATCGAGCGCCTCCGGGGCGATGCCGATGATTTCCCCCGCATCGTTGACGCCCAGCAGGAGAGTGCCGCCATGCCGGTTTAGAAACGCGCAGACGGTTTCGTAGACATCACGGGTGAGTTGATCGCGGCAGGTCTTGAATTCCAGCGATACCCCCTCGCCTTGGGCGATCAACGTCTTTATCTGGTGTTCGTTCAGGTGCATCAATTATCCATTTTTTCGTCTACCGGCGACAGTATTGGTGACACGACCGGTGACCGTGTTTTTAAGGAAGCACTGATTTATTTTTGAGATGGCCTTGCCTCCTATACACCCAATAG
>JAITRF010000032.1 GCA_031288535.1 Desulfovibrio sp.
GACTGCGGCCTTGATCATTTGTTCCCCTTTACCATGTGAGGCAGTCCATATCCCCAATCCGCTCTTTGGAGAATAAAAGGCAGCCATCGTTGGATGTTATCGGTATTATGGCGGATATATTCCATCCATGTATTGAATAAAAATTGCTTGTGCGTTTCATTTATCAATTCACTATTCCCAAATTTTTGATTAAACATATTCTGCAATTCAACATTGGGCATCGGCCACGCTCCATCTTCGCCATAAAGAGTATAAACGAGATGCAAGGCGAGCTTCCAGGCAGGTATATTTCCCAAATTGGTTTTTATTATTCTATTGTCATTAAACAGCAAGACGGTGCAAGGAGCTTCTGAAATCATAAGAAGATATTCAACAGCCCACTGGCCTTCAATAACATAATTATTTCTGATTGTTACGCTATCAATGAATCCACTGATGACATCAAGGATTGGCTTCTGGTCTGAAAAACACCACCCTTGCTCGCTCAGCCAGTTATCATAATTTGGCGGTCGTTGATAAAAACAACTCAAAGGCCGTGAGGCATAGATGTCAGACTCCATGTTTTCTTGAGTACAAAAAGGGTAGCTCTTTCTACCTTCTGATAGAAACTCTTCCGGGGGAGTGCCCCAGGCTTGATCAATGAACGCAAAATGGCTTACCGCCAGCAGCGCAGTGCATACAAGGGCACCGAGTCTATTTTGCATAGGATGCTTTCTCCTTACATTTTTTTCTAAATCGTACCTATGGAACCGGTGTAAAAGAAGTAAAAGCGGGTATCAGGCCAGTATCCGGAAGTAGCCACATATCTGCTGGACGCGCCGGCACCGTTCCCTTGCGTTCTACGGGTGTCAAAACTCTTTCTCCGTGTCCGGCATTCTTTTTATCCGTAAAAACAGATGAAGTATGAAATGCATATACAGTGACCTTGAAATGATTAGCCATCTGTTGAGCAATACACACATCCCGCCAGACAAAAATTCAGCCATCCCACACTCGCCTGTTGCTTCATGCAGTCGAACAGTGACAGAATTTTTATCGGGAATTGGAATTATTTCCCGATGTATCCGGGGTGGATCAGGTTTTCAAAAGAGAAGATTTCGTCCCATTTTTCCTGGCTCAGCAGTTTTTCCTCAAGCACGACGAGGTCGTGGATGGATTTGTTCTGTTCATGGCCTTTGCGGGCGATCTGCGCGCATTTTTTGTATCCCAGGATGGGGCTTATGAGGGTGATTATCTCCAAAGAATCCATGACCATGTCACGGGCGCGCTCCGCATTGGCCCGGATGTGCAGCACGCAGTTTTCGGACAGGCTTTTCACGGCGTTTTGCATGGTGTGGATGGAACTGAAAAGGGCAAAGGCGATCACCGGCTCCATCACGTTGAGTTGCAACTGCCCGGCCGAGGCTGCCAGGGTGACGGTCAGGTCCATGCCGATGACGAAAAAACCCGCCTGGTTGACCACTTCCGGGATAACCGGGTTCACCTTGCCGGGCATGATGGAGGAGCCGGGCTGAAGCTGGGGGAGGAGTATCTCGTTGAAGCCGCAACGCGGGCCGGAGGCCAGCAGGCGCAGGTCGTTGCAGATTTTGGTGAGTTTTACCGAGGTGCGTTTCAGGACGCCGGAAAGCTGGACGTAGACCCCGGTATCGGAGGTGGCCTCCACCAGATCCGGGGAGAGGACGAAGTTTTTCCCCGTAAGGGCGGAGAGATGTCTGACGGCCAGTTCCGGGTAGCCTTTGGGCGCGTTCACCGAAGTGCCTATGGCCGTTGCCCCCAGGTTTATTTCCCGCAGGAGGTTCATGGATTCTTTGACGCGCTGGCTTTCTTCTCCGATGGTCGTGGCGAAGCCGTGGAATTCCGCGCCCATGGACATGGGCACGGCGTCTTGCAGATGAGTGCGGCCCATTTTCAGGACCTCGGCGAATTCGACGCCTTTTTGGGCAAAGGAGTCTTCCAGTTGCGCAAGGATTCTGGAGTACTCCTCAAGGCGCATGATAAGGGCCAGGCGCAGGGCCGTGGGGTAGGCGTCGTTGGTGGATTGCGAGCAGTTGACGTGGTCGTTGGGATTGACGGTGTCGTAGTCGCCCTTGGGCCGTCCCAGAATTTCCAGGGCGAGGTTGGCGATCACCTCGTTGGCGTTCATGTTCACCGAGGTGCCCGCCCCACCCTGAATGAAATCGGTGACGAACTGGTCGTCGAATTCGCCGGCGATCACCCGGTCGCAGGCCAGGCAGACGGCATCGGCGATGCGCGCGTCCAGCACGCCCAGGTCCCGGTTGGCCAGGGCGGCGGCTTTTTTCACATAGCCGAAGGACTTGACCATGGCCGGCTCACGCGAAACGCGCAGTCCGGTAATGGAGAAGTTTTCCTTGCCGCGCAGGGTTTGCACGCCATAATAGACGTCATCAGGCAGTTCTCTGCTCCCCAGAAAATCGGTTTCGACGCGGCTCATCGGGCCTCCGGCAAAATCGGCGTCCCTTCGCCCGGGCTGCCGCTTCGGTTTTTCTTGCGCGCCAGCGCCCGGGTTCTTTCCTTGTCCGCTTCCGGGGAGGAATAGACCCAGAGGCCGTTTTCATTGACGGCGCAAAGAGGGATGAAGTTCTTGAGGAAGATGTTTTCCGGCATGAGCAGGTATGCGGGTTTGGTCAGGTTGTCCAGAAAGAACAGGCGTCCGCCGGCGTTGACCGCCAGCACGGCGTGGTAACCCGCGCGCGCCCTGTCGAAGACCATGAACATCCACATGTTTCCTGCGGGGAAGGAGAGACTGCGCAGGGCCAGATATTTTATGATTACGTAGTCTTCGCAGTCTCCGCCCTTGTGTTGCACGAATTCTTCCGGTCTGGCCCAGTAATCGGCGGCTCCGTAATTGTCTTTGTCCTCGGTGGAAGGCCAGGTGTTGAAGAAGCCGTTTACCAGACGCAGAACGCCGTCAACGGGCTGGCTTTTGACCATGTTCAGGACGTTGCGCCACTGTTGCAGGCGGTGGGGGGGGAAGGCCGCGTCGTAGCCGAAGAATTTTTCCGGGGAGCAGCCGGCCAGGGCGTTGTTAAATCTTTCCCGGATGTTCGCCGCGTCCGCGGAATTGGCCGGGGCGGGGGCGAGCGTGAAGCCGGGCATTTGCGGGGCGCTTTCACTCTCGACCGCGGGCCGCACGAATTCTTCCTCCGCCCAGGAGGCCGCGCGCGTGGCTTCAGCCGAGCCGCGCGGGGGAAAGACGACAAGCAGGAGGGCGACCGCAGGCGCGCATAGGGGTAAAAAAACGGTTACAGGGATTTTCAGAGTTTGTCCTTTTTATAATGATCCCGTCCCGGCGGACGGGAACCCGGCAGGCCGTCATTTTCTTGAAAGTGGGGGCAACGGAACTGTATGAGCGGAACTGTATGCCAGGCAAAGTCAGCCGTCAAGCGGGTGTCCTTGAAGGGAGAGGTCTTGATCCATGAGGGAATTTCCGGCGAAGATCTTCGTCCGTCGCGCGATCCCCGGTCAGGAGACATGGTCTCCTGCGCCTGGAGCGTTTTTCCACAGTTCGGAAGGGCTTTCGTCTTCGCTCGCGCGCAGGATAAATTCTCCTTCGTTTCCCCAGCGCACTCCCCGGCGGTCTATGCCGATTTCGAGGTATTTTTCGGCGAGTTCCCCCTTGTGGCCCCAGAATTCCCCTTGCAGGGAACGGGGAATTGTGATCTCAAGGGGCGGTTTCGCCGCCAGTCTGCGCGCCTGTTTGCGGATGCGGCAAAAAAGGGCCAGGGAGCGGGCCATATTGCCGAGCGCCGGGTGGAGCGGTCCGGCCAGAACCTTTTTCTCCAGTTCCGGGGTATAGGCGATACCCGTGCGGATCACCGGGATGCCGGCGGTCTGGAGCCTGGATATGGCCCAGGCCAGGAAACTCACGGTCGCGGCGAGTTCCGGCGGGCGGTAGAGGCCGCGGCGCCAGAGTTCGGCCAGCTCCGTGCCCGCGAACACCAGACAGGGATAGAGGCGCGCGCAGGCGGGATTTTCCGCCGCCGCAACACGCACGTCGCGCGCCGCCCCTGCGGCGTCCAACCCCGGCATGCCCGGCATAAGCTGGATGCCGAGGGCAAACCCCGCTTCGCGGACAACGGCGCAGGCCCGCCTCGCCGTGTCTCCGTCATAGCCGCGCCGGGCGCGTTTCAGCGCCTTGTCCTGAAAACTCTGGATGCCGAGTTCCAGCAGGTAAAAGCCGGAGTCCTCAAGCGCGCGCAACGTTTCCGCGTCCAGGCAGTCCGGACGGGTGGAGCAGCGCGCGGCGCGGATCTGTCCGCGTTTCAGGCGCGCGCGCGTAAAGTCAAGGCAGAGCGCAAGGTCCTCCGGCGGCAGGGCCGTAAAGGTGCCGCCGTAGAAAGCGAGATCCGGGGCGTCCCCTTCAAGGAGGTCGAGTTGACGCGCGGCGTCTTCCAAGGTCAGGGCGACGCTTCTGCGTTCCGCCCCCGTCTGGATGTGCTGGGCGCAGAAAATGCAGCGCGTCCTGCAGCCGGCAAAAGGCAGAAACACAGGAAAGACGCGCCTGGAAAAGCCGCGCGCGCGTTGCGGTTGTGAAAATGAATCCGGAATTTTGCGCAATGCTTGTCTGAACCTACTTGATTGTTTTGCTTTTCATGCGGTATACTATCTGCCGGGATGTCGGCCGGAGCCGTTTTTTTCGCCCCGTCGAAGCGTGGTCACCAGAAATTCCTTTTATGGTCAGGAACTTTTCCCCTCAGGGAGATTCCCGCTTGACGCAAGGCCTTGCCTTGCATACATTTCCGGCGACCCCTTCCTTCGGGGAGAGGACAATCCGCCCGGCTCCGCCCGCCGGGATGGAAGTCATCCGGCGGGCGGAGCCGGTTGCGTGTTGAAACATTATTCCGCAAAAAGCCGTTGTTGTCAGGAAAAAAGTGAGAAGAAATGCCCGAACGCCCTGTGGATGAAAACTGCATTTTCTGTAAAATCATAGCCGGAACCATTCCCTCGGCCGATGTGTACGAGGACGAAGAAGTCTGCGCCTTTCTGGACGTGAGCCCGATTAGCAGGGGTCACGTCCTTGTGGTTCCCCGGGGACACTATCGGACGCTTCTGGATTTACCGGCCGGGACGAGCGAAGCCCTGGTTTCGGCCATGCGGATTGTAGCCGGGGCGCTGATGGAACAATGCGGCTGCGGCGGCTTTAACTGCATATCCAATAATTTCAGCCCGGCCGGGCAGCTTGTTTTTCATTTCCACTGGCATGTTGTGCCGAGGTTTGACGGCGACGGCCTTTCCGTCTGGCCGGGCGGAAAATATAAAGATGACGCGGAAATGCGGCAACTGGCCATGTCCATCAAGGAACGCGCGGCGTCCGCCCGCCGGAGGAGTTTATGAGCGAAAAAACCCTTACCAAAGCTGACATTGTCGATCTCATCTATGAAAAGACCGACAAAAACCGCAATGAAGTGAAGCGGCTTGTGGAATCCCTGCTGCGGCTCAGCAAGCAGGCCATCAAAAAGGATCACTTCCTGCTTGTCAGCGGGCTCGGCAAGTTCGACGCCTATGACAAAAAAGCGCGCAAGGGGCGCAATCCCCAGACCGACGCCACCATTACCCTGCCTCCCCGCAAGGTCGTGGTTTTCCGCCTTTCGCGCAAGCTGCGGGCCGAGTTGAACAAAGCCTGACGGCGCTCTTCCCCTTCCGATAATTTTGCGGACTGATGCGGATTGCAGCTTGGAGTCGGGCAGCAGGGAAGTATTCGCCGTGACCCGCCGGGATGGGGACGCGCGCGCCGGCAGGTTGCAAACGCCCCACGGGCCGGTGAAAACACCGGTTTTCATGCCCGTGGGCACGGCCGGCAGCGTCAAGGCTCTGGGGCCGGACGACCTGCGTAAACTGGGCGCGCGCATAATCCTCGGGAACACCTATCACCTCTACCTGCGCCCAGGCGACGAGCTGATTGCAAGACAGGGCGGCATACACCGCTTCTGCGCTTGGGATCGCCCCATACTCACGGACAGCGGCGGGTTTCAGGCCTTCAGCCTTTCGGCCCTGAGCAGCTTCAGCGAGGAAGGGATCTCTTTCCGTTCCCATCTCGACGGCTCCAGGCATCTTTTCACCCCGGAAAAGGCGCTGCGCATCCAGCAAAACCTGGGTTCGGACATCATGATGGTCCTTGACGAATGCGTACCCTACGGGACCCCGTACGCCTACACGGAAAAATCCGTGGAGCGGACCACACGCTGGGCCGCGCGCACGCTTGCGGCCTTCTCCCCCGAAGGTGAAAAGGAAAAGCGACCTCTGCTTTTCGCCATCACCCAAGGCGGATTTTTCAAGGATCTGCGCACCCGTTCCGTGGAGTCTCTGGCCGGACGTCCCTTTGACGGCTTTGCCGTCGGGGGTCTTTCCGTAGGGGAGGGCAGGCAGGAGATGTACGAACTGCTCGCACACACGATTCCCCTGCTGCCCGAAGGCAAGCCGCGCTATCTGATGGGTGTGGGCACGCCTTTGGACCTCGTGACGGGCATCGGCTTTGGCGTGGACATGTTCGACTGCGTGCTGCCCACCCGCAACGCCCGCAACGGCACGCTTTTCACCTCCGTGGGAAAGATCAGCATCAAGCGCCGGGAATTCGCCGAGGACGGCGGTCCCCTGGACCCGGCCTGTCCATGTTACGTTTGCCGGACTTTTTCCCGCGCCTATCTGCGCCATCTGTTCATGAACAAGGAGATACTGGCACTGCGTCTCAACTCCCTGCACAACCTCACCTATTACCGGAACCTCATGGATTCGGCCCGGCGGGCGATTCGGGAAGGGACCTTCGCGGCTTTCCGCGCGCGTATCGCGGCGCTCTATGAGAGCATTTCAAGCGTAAAACGCTCTATATGACGGAGGTTTTTATGGACAAGCCCTTTGCCGCCTTTTGCCGCCGCATCCCGCGCGAGACCCCGTTTATGACCCTTCCTCGGGCGGGCAATGTCCTGGAGGCGCTGGTGCGGCGCATCGGAAATCTTGTCCTGTCGGCCGTTTTGCCGGTCTTTCTGTCGGTCGTCCTGCCGGATGCGGCCCGCGCTGACGCTACGGATGCGGCCTCCATGCCCGCAAGGCCCGAAGCGGTGACCCTGTATCCGAACAGGGCGCTGCTTACGGTCCGGCAGACGCTCGCCCCTGGCACGGCTTCCTTTGTGCTGACCTTCCCCGGCGCAGTGGACAGGGCTTCGCTTGCCCTCGAGGTCAAAGGCAATTCCGTGTCCGGTCTCGTCTGGGATGAGCCGGTGGAAATTTCGCCGTCCGCGGGTCTGAACCCGGAGCGGGAGAGATTGCTTGCGGAACTGGAGGAGTTGCGTCTGGAAGAGGCCGGGTTCTCCGGGAAGATTCGGGCGCTGGAGGCCGAGGCGGCTTTCTGGGAGAAAGCGGACGCATCCAAGATATCTACGGTCGAGGAGATGGAGAAGTTGGCGGAAGCCATAGTCGGTCATCTGCCGGAGACGCAAAAGGCCCTGCCCGCTTTGCGCCGCAAGCTTGAACGGACGGTAAAGCGCATCGGCGAAGTTGAAAGACTTCTGGAAGGGATGGGCTCGGAGCGTCTTTCGCTTTCGCGCTGCCGGGTTGCGCTTGACGAGACGCCTTCCGCGCCGCAGGAACTGGTCTATTCCTATATGCTGGGCGGCTGCGCCTGGAGCCCGGTCTACCGCCTGGACGCCATGCCCGGCAGCGGTCTGGTGCTTTTCCGGCAGGAGGCAGATGTCTGGCAGAAAAGCGGCTTTGACTGGAGCGGCGCCAGAATTTCCCTGGCCACGGCCTTTCCTTCGCGCCAGCTCTCCCCCCGACCCCTGCCGGGATGGCCTGTCGGGCCCTTGCATCCACAGCTGCCGCGTGCCCGTAAACAGGAGTTCAATCAGGGGGCCGTCTCCGAAGTGATGCAACCCAAGCCCGCCCCGGCCGTAATGCAAAGCGCGGAGCCGGACCTGCGGGAGACCGCCACCTTTCAGCAATGGGATCTGGGTCCCCGTCTTTTCCCTTCCGGGGAACGTTTGCATTTCACCCTGGTGCGAGACGAGGAATGGAAGGGGGATTTCCGCTATATTTTGCGTCCGGGCGTACAGGACAAGGGATTTCTCGGGGTGAAGGCCAAATTGCCGGCCCCGCGGGAATTGCCGCGCGGACTGGCCCTTTACGCGGTGGAAGGCAGAATGGTGGGGAGCGCGTCCTTTGCCTGCAACGGGGATGAAGCGGAACTTTTCTTCGGCCCCGACGCTCTGGTCAGCACCTCCATGCGTCTGCTCAACCGCGTCGGCGGCGACAGGGGCCTGATCAGCAAGGAGCGGAGCGAGACTTGGGAATGGGAGATCAAGGCCGTAAACGGACATTCATTCCCCGTAAACATACGCATCGAAGACCCAATGCCTCAACCTTCCGAGGAGGCGATCCGGGTTCTGATCAGTTCCGAACCCGCCCCGGAAAAGGACGAGAAGGGTTTCTACGTCTGGGGCAGAGAACTTGCCCCGCGCGGGGAATTTCTCATCCGGCACCGCGTGGAGATCAAGGCCCCGGAGAACGTGCCCTTCGCTCCGGGCAGATAGGGCGTTTTAGAGCAATTTCACTTTGAAATTGCTCCGGCGGCCGCGCGAGCGGACGCCCGCCGCGAAGGCGCAAGCGCAATTTATTTGCGCGGTTAAGCGCCGGAGCGGGCGCGGCCTGAAGATAAATCGTGTATAATCTCAAAGTTAAAGTGCGCTAGCGGCGGGGAGTTGCAGGCAACACCCCGCCGTTTCGGTGTGAAACGCTTACAGTTTCCAGGCGGTGCGCCCGGTCGCCTTTTTAATGGGTTCGGCCAGGTTTTCCGTCAGGGCGAACCAGGATTTTCTGGCTTTGTCCTTGCCCACGCGCCGCGTAATGCGCTCGAAGGCCCTGGATGCCGCGTCCAGCGCGTCCTTGGGCTTCTTTTCCCCGGTCATGCAGGCGTGCACTTCCTTGTCCAGGGCGTCCTGGTACTCGAAGCCGCCGGGCAGGCAGAAGTCCGGGACGGTGTTCACGATGTTGTTGTACAGTATCTTCAGGTAATCCGTGGTGTAGGTTTCCACCAGCCGCTTCGTCGGCGCCAGCATGTGGTTGATGCGGTACGGGTCGGAGTAGCCGCCGAGATAGGGGATGGCGTCGGCGGAGATGGTCGGCGAAGTCATCCACTGGATGTAAGCGTAGGCAAGTTCGGGGTTGGCCGAATACCTGGACACGGCAAAGCCGTATCCCCAGCAGAACATGCCGGCGAAGAGCCTGCTGCCGTCGGGCAGGACGTCGGCCGGCATGACCGTGGCCATGATTTTGCCCGAGGTGGCGGGGCCCGTGGACGGCGCTTTGCTGTACTTGAAGCCGGAAGGCCAGGCGATGTTCATAAAGCCTTCGCCGCGCCCGAAGGCGTTGTAGTTGGACGACCAGGTGAAACTGAAGGCGTCCGGATGCAGGAACTGGTTTACGGCCAGCATGTCGTCCAGCACTTGCAGTCCTTCCGGCGAATTGAAGGTCGGATTCATGTCCTGATCGAACCAGAGGCGGCCCTTGGAGGCCAGACGCTGCATGAACATCCATTTGGCGTAATAGCGGGAGCGGTACTCCAGGCTCCCGTAAAAATTGTTTTTCGGGTCGTGCATGAAGGAAGCCAGATTGTAGTATTCCTTCCAGGTATGGGGCACGTCGAGCTTGTAGCCGAACTTGTCCTCAAAAGCCTTGGCTTTGGCCCCGTCCTTGATGTAGTCCCCGCGGCAGAGCAGGGTGATCTGGTCGCCGTCGCAGAGCAGGCCGACCACGCGGCCGTTGTACAACTGCGCATGGTGGCTGGCCGGGAACACCACTCCCCAGGACTCGTGGAAAATATCCGGCTTATAGGTCTCGACCCAATCCGTCAGATCGTAAATAAGTCCGGAATCCAGCCAGTCCGGATAGGACATGGCCGTGGGCATCATGACGTCGTAGCGTCCGGTTTTGGCCACGGCCTCCTGCATGCCCTTGGTGTGCACCACCTCGTCCGGCTCTTCGATGAATTCCAGGGTGATCCCCAGTTCGTTTTTCCATTTGTCCGCGTAAGGCGTCATGTTGCCTATGGAACCTGTGGGGATGAGCAGGGTCAGGGTCTTTTTGGAAGCCTTGGCGGCCGCTTTTTTGGCCAGCTCCCAGGCCCGTTCTTCCGCGCCGTTGACGGCGGCCCAGGCCGTGACGGCGCTCAGGGGAGAAACACCGACCAGATCGGCCAACGCGGCGCTCACGCCGAGCACGCCCATCGTGCGAAGAAACTTGCGCCTGCCCATCCTGCCTGCGGCATAATCCTCCACCACGGCGCTGACGGCTTTTTTGTCCTGCATGATCCACCTTCCTTGCTTGCTTGAGGTTCTGTCGCCCGTGCAAAGCGGCGCGTCGCCAGCTTCACGGCAACGCATAGGCGTCGTAAGTATTTTCACAGGGATTGCCGAGGCAGAACTCGAAACGTCCGGCCGCCGGCTCCATAATCACGGCGAAAATGGAATGAAAGGCCCGCGTCTCGTCTTCGTCGGGGAACCCGTGCGCGCAGATGCAGCGGGGATAATTGGTGTGGTCGCGGGTCAGTTCCCTGAGCATGTCCGGCGTAAGGGTCCCCCGACGGGCGCGCAGGTATTTATCCGCCACCTGTTTCCTGACCATGGAGCCTCCGTGGGACAGCCAGCCGGCTGTTTCAAAACGGCGCATGCTCTCCCCCAGCCAGTGGTTGGTGTGGGCGAAGACGCCGTCTATTTCCAAAAGCTCGTAGCGCGCGGCCGAGGTCTCCGCGCAAAAGGCCGCCCCCCCTCCGGCCAGCTGATAGGTCATGCCCGTAGCGCGCGGAGAAAAAATCACCGCCCCCAGACTGTCCCCTATGCGCCCGGCGGCAAGCGCCCTGCGGACGATGCACGGATACACGAGACCCGGCGCGGCGTCCGTGGCGACCACCTTGTTGATGACCAGACCGGTCCCGACGCTGTTCATCCCGACCAGACCCAGAACCCCCGGCAGACTGACCACCAGCTGGGACGGGCCTTTTTCCGGACGCAGGCGCAGAAGACAGAGGAACTGTTCGTAATATTTTTCCATGTCGTAGGTCTGGCCCAGAAAGGCGCGCCCGTCCGCTCCGCCTTCGGCGGTTACGGAAAAGGTCGTACAACCCCAGAGCGGGGCATGCAGCAGCCTGCCGCCCAGAGACGAGGCGCGAAGATCCTCCAGTTCGAGAAAGGAATTGAGATACAACACTTCTTCCAAAGACAGACCCGCCCCGTCGGCTATGCCTTGCATCTCCGCGTACAGGTCGGGAGAATGATTCCGCACGAAACTCAGGTTCCTCAGGCAAAAGCCGATCAGTGTCTCCCGGTCGGTCTGGATAAACGCGTTGTTGTTCCGATGCACTTCGGTGATTCCCTCCAGAAAGGCGTGAACGGCCTCCCTGAGCGCCTGACCGTGCCGCAGCCCCATTGCATACGGGCTGCCCTCCAGATCGACGATCGGCAACGACTTTGCCATGGCGGCCATCTGCTCCTCTTTTGCGCGCGGAAAACGCGGTTAATGGAAATTTGCGCCTGGAACGGAATTACAGCAGTTCAAGATAATATTCCCATTCCCAGGCATCCACCCTGTCGTTGAACTGCGGCAAGTGGTAGTCCTCGAAACGCGACCGGGCCAGCGCCTCCTCATGCCGTTTCACCGCCGTAACCAGGCGGACGAATTCCGGGTGCAGCAGTTCCTGCAGGGACTTGTCCTCTTCAAAGGCGGCGATGGATTCTCCCAGCCGTTTGGGGAGCGTCGGCAGAGCTTCGTTGCCGTAGGCCACGACGCCGACAGGCTCCGGCAGGGGCGGACGCGAGAGTATGCCTTCCAGACCGGCGGCCAGAGTGCTCACCGCCAGCAGATAGGGATTGCTCCCTCCGCAGGCCAGGCGGTTTTCCAGATGGGTGCTTTCGCCGCGCGAGCCTTTCAGGCGGACCCCGACGGTGCGGTTTTCCATGCCCCAAGTGGCGGTGTCGGGGGCGAAGGAGTTGACGCGGTAGCGTTTGTAACAGTTGACGGTGGGGGCGGAAAACAGGGTGCCGGCGCGGGCGTGTTTCAGCATCCCCGCCAGAAAGTCGCGGGCGACGGCGCTCAGTCCGTAAGGTTCGTCCGGAGCGTTGAAGGCGTTTTTGCCCGTCGCCTTGTCTAGCAGGCTGATGTGGAAATGCTGGCCGGAGGCGCTGGCGTCGATGAAGGGCTTGGTCATGGAGGTGGCGATATATCCGTGCTGCAGGGCGATTTCCTTGATCCCCGTGCGGAAGAGGAAGGCCGTGTCCGCCGCCGCGATGCCGTCCATGTAGTGCAGGTTGATTTCCTGCTGTCCCGGTCCGTGTTCCGAGTTCTGTGTGATCAGCCTGATCCCTGCCTGGTCCATTTTTCTCATGAGATCATAGGTGAACGCCGTGTCGAAATTATTTCTGATGGTCACGAATATCGGTTGCCCGGTGTACACGGGGGCGAGGGTTTCCTTGTGCAGGACGTAAAATTCGAACTCATAGCCCATCCTGCAGATATAGCCCAGTTCGTCGAAGCTGTTCAGGAGCTTTTTCAGCAGCAGCCGGGGGGAGGCCATGGCCGGGGAACCGTCGTACCAATGCGGGTCTACGATGATGTTCGCGGTGTTCGGCACCCAGGGCAGCACCCGGAAGGTCCGGAGGTCGGGCACGGTGCAATGGTCCGCAAAGGCGACTTCCTCGGCGTATCCCGTACCTTGGGGGACAAGGGACTGTATGTCGAGGCCGAGGAGTCCGCCGTAAAAATTCAGGCCGTTGTCCAGATAACTCATGAAGCTGCCTACGGGCACGAGCTTGCTTCGTGAAATGCCGTGCAGGTCGCCCTGTTCAAAACGGATGAACTCGATTTTGTGGTCGCGTATCGTTTTTTTGATCTCGCTGATTTTGTCTGAACGGGAAAAATCAGTACCCATCGTGCACCTCGCAGCGGTATTGTTGCGCGGCGTTCCGCATATAGCGGTCGACGCCTCAAACAGCCGCTTGATGGCGGGCAAAGCCCGCCTGAGGCTGTCCGGCGGCAAGGATTTGCAGGCAAATCCCTGGAGCGGTTCATACAATTAAACCGCTCCGGCCGGTTCGCGTTTCCGGCCCGCGCGCAACGTGACTGCAAATTTCATACCTGAAGGTGAAAACGATGTCTTTGTAGGGAACAGAAGCGCCCGAACGGGACTTGCGAGGGGTCGCCGGGGAGAGCTGGCGACGGCGGACGCGGGGAAAATACACGATAGTGTTGTTTTTCCCTCCCCAAAAGCACAAAAAAGTATTTTAGCTGTCGTTGCCTGAAACGGAGGCATCCGTACGGGAAGTGCGCGGACCGGCAGGAAGGAAGGGCAAGGGCGTACAAGGGGAAAAGGGCCAGGGCTGACGCAATAAGATGCGACAGCCCTGGGGAAAGGGCGCGGAAGCATCGCTTTTCCCGCCACAAAAATACAGAAAAGTATTTTCTGTCAAACGCACTCTATCGGCCAACTTAATTTGCTATCGACACAAGCATAATTTTTTTGTTGACAACGCAAAATCATTTTTTATATTTGATGTAGGTTACGCATGATGATGCCTGAAACTCAATCGGGCGCCGGTATTCCTGGTGTCCGTTTCATCTCTCCGTAGTCTCAGGACGAGTATTGCGTGGCACTGGCGATGTTCTGTTCTGCCAGCTCCGGCGCCCGTCACACTCGGGGCCGTCTGGGAGGGGGGGGTATATGAAAAATTTGGAAGCTTTCGGCGAAACGATGCGGAAGGTCGTGGCCTACCGTTGCCTTCGCTTCCATTCCGGGGAATGAGGCGTCCTCGGCGGCAACATACATCCCCCTGCTGCTGGGGAGTCCGCGTGGATTTCTTGTTGAAACGCAAATTTTTTGTTCCTTTTTTTGTGCGTTTCACCTCATTCAACCCCTAATTAAACTGAATTTGGCATGTATCTCTCTCTCCTTTCTTTGTTGGCTAACTCTTCATACTCTTCTACTGTCACGACAGCAGACCGGGCGGAACGTCGCCCGGGTTGCTGTCGTCTTTTTTCGATCAAGGAATTTTACGGCAAATTTCCATGGCGCAGGGCGTGTAATGCCTACAGGCGGTCAGGCCGGCGGCGGCGCGTGCCGATACTCCCACTCCGGGCTGTTGTGACAGAGCAACCTAGTCTCCATGAATTGTCGAAAACAACGCCAGGATAACCATGCGTTTTACTTTTGTTTCACGGCATATCCAAACAACAGGCGGCACACTTCTGCTTGCCGACGCCCTGGCGCTTCTCAGCGCCATATCCCTGGCCTGCGGCATCCGGCTATTGTCCAACGGTTCTCTGCCCATGGCCAAGTATCTGAAACTCAGTCCTTTCATAGGCGGGGTTCTCCTGCTGTATTGGATGCTGGGCCTGTATCCGGGCAATCTACTGCTGCCTCACAAGGAGCTTAAACGATTGAGTCAGGGAACGACCCTCGGCTTTCTGTTTCTGAGTTTTGTCTTTTTTCTCGGGCAACAGGGAATTGTTTTTTCCCGTTTAGTCCTGCTGGCCAGTTGGTTTTTGGCGCTTTTTTTCGTGCCTGCCGGCCGTTATATCTGCCGCGCGCTTTTTTCGCACAAGGACTGGTGGGGTTCCCCTGTGGTGCTGTTCTCGCCCCCGGAAGCGGCCAGAACCATTACCGATACACGCATGGCCAACAACAAAAGCCGGCTCCGCGTGGTGGCAATCATTCCCATTTCCCCTGACGGCGAAGTTCTCGGTTCCCCGGAAAATCTGGAGCGGGAGCTTCATGAGATACAGCGGCGCTATTCGGACGCCTGCGCCTGCATCATCGCGGATCATATTCCATCCCAACAGGTCCAAAAACTTCTGCTTCGCTTCGGCAAATACTTTCGCCGCCTTGCCATCCGCCCCGATTCCGACTGGATGAAGCAAAGTTCCCTGCACGTGGCGCAACTGCCTTTTGGCCACGTCCTGACAATGCATCAAAACCTTTTGGACCCGAACAAAATGCGGATAAAGCGCGTGCTGGATCTCGCGCTCTGTATTCCGTTCGGACTTGCCTGTCTTCTGCTCCTGCCCTGCATCGCTTTGTGGATACGTCTGGATAGCAAGGGGCCGATTTTTTATCACCATGAACGCCTTGGTCTGGATGGACGAAATATTCGGGTGTGGAAATTCAGGACGATGTTCGAAAATGCGGATACACTTCTTGGGGACTCCCTCAGAAACGATCCTGACAAACACCGCGAATGGCAAACGGAGCGAAAGCTTGAGCACGATCCGCGCCTGACGCGGGCCGGATCTTTCCTGCGCCGCACCAGCCTGGATGAACTACCGCAAATATATAACGTGCTCACAGGGGAAATGAGTTTTGTCGGCCCACGGCCTGTGGTGGCGGACGAAATACCACTCTATGGAGACAGGTATGAGCTTCTCAACCGCGTCAGGCCCGGCATAACCGGTCTCTGGCAGGTTTCCGGCCGCAACGACACCGGATACGCCCGCCGTGTCGAGCTTGATCAGTATTACGTCCACAATTGGTCTGTTTGGCTTGATATATACATCATTTTGCGCACCGTGCCTGTCGTCTTGTCCGGCAAGGGCGCCTATTGATGAACCTGTTTGCGCATGGAGCGGGACACATCAGATTGATGCCGGACTTGTCCGGAGGAGAAATACTTACCTATGCTGCACCTATGTTTTTGTTTTTCCGACGCGAGGGACGCCGGCTACTACATCCATACTCTTGTGGCGCTGGCTTCCGTATTCGCCAATACCTCCTCGTCCGTATGCGCGCATCTGCTGGTTGACGACTCTGTTCCCTCCGGGCAACGGGAAGCATTTCACGCCCTGGCCGAACGCTATGGGCAACAGGTGATCTTTTATGATATGGAGAAGATTGATCGTCTGGCATGCGGCAATGTTCCCGAAGCCTACGGGACAGCGTCTCTGTACAGATTTTTTATTCATACGCGTATCGACGCCCCAAAAGTGCTGTACATAGACTGCGATATCATCGCCTTGCTTGATGTGGCCGAAATCTTTCACTGGGACACAGGGGAAGCATTGTTCGGCGCAGTTCTTGACAGTGGCCTTGTCAACGACAAACAAAGGGCCGCATACCTCGCTCAAAAGCACATTGTACCCGGATGCTACGTCAATTCCGGGATTCTTCTGATGCAATCCCGGCGGATCCGCGAGGAATTTCCCGATTTTGCCGAAACCGGCCTGGAGATGGTTCGCAGCCAACGCTTTCGTTACCCTGACCAGGACGCGATCAACAAGATAATTCAGCAAAGGGGACCCGCCACGCTGTCTCTTATGCCGGAGCGCTTCAATTACCTTGTGGGCCATTCTGACCGGTCATATCAAAGCCACGCCGGGTATATGGGCAAACTTCTTCACTATACACGAACAAAACCATGGAAGGTCCTCACGCCTGCCGGACTGTATTATTGGAAGCATCGCGCTCAACTGACATCCATAGAAGAAACTTTTTCCTCCATGTTCACCCTTGAGCCGCACGAGCACGAATACCTCTTTACATATCTTCTACGGACAGAAGCCATGCGCCGCTGGGTAAATCGCGTTTATGACGTTTCGCGGCAGGGTTTCGCGGAAATGATTCTCGACCGGCTTTTACCGGAACGGAGAAAAAGGAAAAAACGCGGGCTGTGAACCTCAAACAAAAAATTGTGCGGTTCACTCCGCTCCGCGTCCGCCTCTCCAGAACGCCGGGGCGACATTCTAACTTTCGTTCGCATTCTGTGTTCGGAGCACATGAGAATCGTTTGTGATGGAGAAAGGCATTTTATTGCACCATGGAGGAGAGAAAATAACCTTGTATTCTCTTGACTCGCTTTTCCGCCAATTGATTTGCCTGGTAGCATTTTGCGTTTTTTTGTGCAATATGTTCTGGATTTCCAACAAAACGCCTCTGTTTGTTCTTGGCGCTTGCGGCGCGGCAAGTTTTTTTCTGCGCGTGCCTTCGCGTTTTCAAAATGCAATGCTCCCTTTTGTTATTTTTTTTCTCTATAAAGTTGTGTCCGACGTTTTTTTATTTCCCGAAAGCTCCGGCGCTGTGATGCACCGCCCGATGTGTGCCGCTTTTTTGGGTGGAATTGCCGTGCAATACGTCTTTCGCGATCGGGATTCAACCTTTCTCGTATGCCTGCTTGCCGGCATAACTCTTATGGCTGTCATAGTATTTCCGGCATCTTTTTTGACAAACGCCACGGAAAGTCTTTTTCATCACGGGGATCGCCTGATGATACTCTTCAATCATCCCAATGGGCTGGCTGCCGCCAGCGCAACGGGCGCGATAACGGCGCTCTGTTTCCTTCTTTCCAGGCCGATGCGTCTGAGCAGGGCTGTCGGGGTTATTCCGCGCATGTTTGTCAGACTGGGAAACAGCGCGCCGTTCTTATGGTCAACTTTGGCGATATGCGTTGTGATGTTATGGCTCACCGCCTCCCGCACTTCCTTTTACGTGACGGTCCCGGTCTTTGTGCTGCTCGTTTTTCCCCGTGCGGCTTCTTTTTTTGCCGCTCGAAAAAGGATTGCCGTCGCCCTCTTGGTGGCCGCAGCGGTGCTTGCCGTTCCGATACTTTCGGTAAACAAGAATCGAATCGCCGACAGCCGGATGGGAGGTGTTTTCGTTCACGGGCCGCAAGGCGAAACGAGCTTTCGCTCACGGATGCCCGGCTGGGAAAGCGCTCTGGCCGCTTTTTCCGAACGTCCCTGGCTTGGCAATGGACCGGAAAGCTTTGCCGGAACGCATGCTGTGTATATGCGGCAGAACTATGAGCGTCTAGTCGGCGAATTGGGCGAGACTATGGTCCAAACCGATACGCTGGTCCTGCCGCACGCCCATAACCAATATCTGATGGAACTGAGCGAACACGGCATCATCGGCCTTGTCCTGTTTCTCCTGCTTTTCGCGGTTCCCTTTTGGAAAGCGATCAAGCACAGAACCCTTTACGGAGCATGCATTCCCGTTTTGGCTTTTTTCCTTTTTCTCGGCGTGCTGGAGGCGCCGTTTTACGGCAGTAGATCGGCATCTTTTGCCATTACAGCGGTTTTTATGATTCTGGGATATCTTTCGTCCATACGGCATGATACTCTGGGCTCCACTGAACCGCAGCCGGAACCCGTGCGGGCATCATGAAAATTCTTGTCACCGGCGGCTCCGGCTACACAGGCGGCCATACATGCAAAGCACTTGCCGAAGAAGGCCATGACCTTGTCGCATATGACAACCTCGGCTTTCGCGATTTGGCACGACGGGGAGCATTTGGGCACGGCGACCTGTGCGATTATTCTTTGCCGGCGAGTTGCATGCGCCGCCATCGGCCGGACGGCGTCATTCATTCTCATGGGGTGCGCGTATGAATACCGCTGTTTCCAGGGGGAGCGCGGAGCGAGGGCGTATGCTGAACCGCCGGGTGGATGAATTCGTGGGCAAACCACTCGTCGCTCTCGCCGGGGTCGCGCACAGAACAAAGCGTTTTTTCAGACCTCTGCCCCCGCCTGTGCAGGAGGAAAGACGGATTGCCGTGCTTACACTCGGGGCCATTGGGGATTTGTTGCTCG
>JAITRF010000033.1 GCA_031288535.1 Desulfovibrio sp.
TAGTTTCCATCTGTAGCCCTTCCTGGTCGATTTAATGGTTGTTTGGCGATAACCAAACCTAACCGACTTGGCGGGCTACTTCAATTTTCAAATGTGCGAAAAATACCGTACGTTATCAGTTCTCTATGTCCAACCCGAGGTCTTCGTCCTGATATAGTTTGCGAGCTATTTTTATGAGATATTGCGCAATATCAGCGTATATGCGCCAGTCACGAACCGCATTTGCATTGGCCAGCGTGTTGCGGGCAACTGAACTCCTGAAATCCATGTGGTATAGCTTTGCAGGCTGAGAACGCAAGCAAGCCTCTATATCTCTTAAGCTTTCTCTGTAGGTCAGTTGCGCGAAGACAAGACATAAAAATTGATCGAAGCAGGAGAATGTCTGGATATTGAAGTCACCGTTGTAGCGGGCTACGCAGCGCTGAAAAACGTTGTGAGGTAGGAATTCCATGACCTGTGAAAAAACAATTTTCCCTGCATGCATCAGGCACCTCTAGGCGTCTGCCCGGAGTCTACCACACAGTTTGAAAAAAGTTGAAATCGTGCATGTCGAAAATATCGCGTATTATAAATAACTACAGTATGTTATATAAGGTTTCTTCTCAAACGTTGGGACGCCAGTGATGGAGAGAGTTAATTTCATTTCCAGGTCAAAAAGCAGGGCATTTTTGACCTGGAAATGAAATAATGCCAGGTTGCGACCAACAGGGAGCAACTTGGTATAAAACGGAACAGATTATCCGGAATCCGGATTATTTGACTTCGACTTCCGCGCCTGCTTCGAGCAGTTGCTTCTTGGCGTCTTCGGCCTTGTCCTTGGCTACGGCTTCAAGGATGGTGGACGGGGCGCCGTCAACCTTGTCCTTGGCTTCTTTCAGCCCCAGGCTGGTCAGGGCGCGAACCACCTTGATCACCTCTATTTTTTTGGCTCCTGCGGCTTTGAGCACGACGTCGAATTCCGTCTTTTCCTCTTCGACCGCGGCGGCCGGTCCTCCGGCGGGCGCGGCGGCCATCGCCACGGCCGGGGCGGCCGCGGAAACGCCGAATTTTTCCTCAAGCTCCTTGATGAATACGGACAGCTCAAGAACTGTCATATTGGAAATGAACTCAACAACCTGTTCTTTGGTAACGGACATGGAAATTCTCCTTGGCGGTTTTTTCGGCTAAGCAGCCTTCTTTTCCTCAATAGCCTTGAGGGCGTACAACATTCCACGGATGATGTTGGCAAAAAGCGAAACGAAATTGGTTGGCACCGCATTCATGGTGCCGAGCGTTCTGGCAAGCAGTTCCTGGCGGCCGGGGAGTCTGGCCAGGGCTTCAATCTGCCCGGAATCCAGAAACTTGCCCTCCAGGCTTGCGTGGCGCAAGGCCAGGGTCTTGCTGGTCCTGGCGAAGTCGGCCATCGTCTTGGCGAGCGCCACCGGTTCCGTCGAACCAAGGGCTATTGCGCAGTTTTCGCGGAAGTTGTCTTTGATGACCTCATGCGGGCCACCATTGAAGGCGATGCGGGCCAGGGTGTTTTTCACCACCAGCAGTTCGCCTCCCGCCTCGCGCAGTTTCACGCGCAGGCGGGTCATCTCTTCCACCGTCATTCCCTTGAAATCGGCGACAACCGCGATTGAGGACTTCGCCGCCGCGGCTTTAATCTTTTCGATTACCACGGCTTTTTCAGTTCTGTTCACGCGTTTCTCCTTTGTGGTGGGTGCGGTGGAAATTGAGCCGCAAGTCTGGGTCGGGCTTATCCGGCGGATGAGGACGTTTCACACTTGAAACGCCCGCAAGGATTTATCTTCAAATCCTTGCCGCTGTGACATCTCACCGGTGCCGGCCGTCTCTGACTCAGATTTCCGGGTCCATAGCCAAGGCGGGCGCGCCCGCCGCGAAGAATGCCATTAGGGCATTTTACGCTTGAGATTGTCGCTTGACGGCGGGCAAATCCCGCCTGCGCCAATCTCGCGGGCGTTGCGAAGCAATGCTTCGCAACGCCGGAGCATTTATCAGGATAGAGCATTTTACGCTTGTCCAACTTTTCAAGGTTGAACCGCTCCGGATATTTTCAATGGCAAAATGCTCTGGTACGCTGTAACACTTAAAAATGCGGATCAAGCAGCGTACCGGCCGCCGGGCGACAGGCCCGGCGCGGCGGCGAAGCCGCCGGAGCAAAGCAAAACCCATGTTTCTTGCTTTGCGATCTTATCGCTTAAAACGGAGCGGATGCGTAGTTTTAAGCGATACACGGCACTAGGCGGTTCCTTCGATAAATTTGCGTATCGTGGACGGGTCGACTTTAAAGCCCGGTCCCATGGTGGTGGACACGGCCATGCTTTTCATATAGGCGCCTTTGGCCGCCGAGGGTTTGAGACGGTTGACCTCGGACAGCAGGGCGCGCAGGTTGTCCAGAATTTTTTCCGGACCGAACGACACCTTGCCTAACGGGGCATGGAGCACCCCGGCCTTGTCCACCTTGAATTCAACGCGCCCCGCTTTGATTTCCCTGACCGCCGAGGCCACGTCGAAGGTCACGGTGCCGGTCTTGGCGTTGGGCATGAGTCCGCGCGGTCCGAGCACCCGGCCGACCTGGCCGACCAGGGCCATGACGTCCGGGGTGGCGATGGCCGCGTCGAATTCGAGAAAACCTTCCTTGATCCTGGCCACCAGTTCCTCGGCCCCGGTGATGTCCGCCCCCGCGGCCTTGGCCTCAGCCTCCTTTTCGCCCTTGCAGAAAACGGCCACGCGCACGGTCTTGCCCAGGCCGTGCGGCAACGGGCAGGCCCCACGCACCATCTGATCCGAATATTTGGGCTCGACGCCGAGGCCGAGGGCCACGTCAACGCTTTCGTCAAATTTGGCAAATGCGGCGGAAATGGATTCGGCGACCGCTTCTTCAATCGAAAGTTTGCGCTGCAAGTCTTTGCCGTCTAATGCCTTGCGAAATTTTTTTCCATGTTTGGGCATGATGCACCTTGATCCTCTATTTTGGCCCTTCCTCCGGGCCGGCCGCAAAGCGCGTCCCGGCGAGAGGGTTGCTTACTGGCTCACTTCACCTCAAGGCCCATACTCTGGGCCGTGCCTATGATGGAGCGCCGGGCGGCCTCCAGGTCCCGGGCCGTCAGGTCCGGCATTTTCAGCGCGGCAATCTCGTCCACCTGCTGCATGGACACGACGCCGACCTTGTTTCTGTTGGGTTCGCCCGAGCCTTTTTCTATTTTCGCCGCTTTCATCAGCAGCACCGCCGCCGGCGGGGTTTTGGTGACAAAAGAAAAGGAGCGGTCATGATAAACGGTGATCACCACCGGGATGATCATGCCTTTTTGATCGGCGGTTTTGGCGTTGAAGGCCTTGCAGAATTCCATAATGTTCAGCCCGTGCTGGCCGAGAGCGGGCCCGACCGGCGGGGAGGGGTTGGCGACGCCTCCGGGGATCTGGAGTTTTATCTTTGCTACTTCTTTTTTGGCCATTTTGCTGTTCCTTGTAGAGCGCGCGGTTTGCGCCGCGCCGCCGGATTTTCCCGAAACATTTCACGCTCGGGACTGCCGCTTGACGGCGAAGCAGGTTCGCCTCGCGGCGGTCCCGCGGCAGGGGCGGCAAAGCCTTGCCGGGCGCGTTGACACTTAAACGTAACACGTTCTGGCGTCATGACGTTTGCGACTGTAATGACGCTAGCTCTTGGAAACTTGAACGAAATCCAGCTCGACCGGGGTTTGCCGTCCGAAGATGGAAACCGAGACGCGCAGTTTGCCCTTGTCGTAATTCACGTCTTCCACAATGCCGTTGAAACCGCCGAAGGGTCCGTCTATGACCCGCACCTCGTCGCCGCGCTCGAAATTGAATTTCGGCCTGGGCTGTTCCCGGCGCTTTTCCATGAGGGCCAGGATGCGCTTGGCTTCCGAATCCAGCATGGGCGTGGGACGGTTTTTCCCCCCTACGAACCCCGTGACTTTCGGGATGCTCTGTACAAGGTGCCAGGAGAAATCGTTCATCACCATGCGGATCATCACATAGCCGGGATAGAACTTGCGGGTGAAGGTCTTTTTTTCCCCGCGCACCAGTTCCATGACCTTTTCGGTGGGGATGATCACCTCTTCGATCAGGCCCTTGGACTGCTCCGTGCGGATCATTTCGCGCAGTGTCTGTTCCACCCGGTTTTCGAAGCCGGAATAGGTGTGGACTATATACCAGCGCATCTTGGGCGCAGGCGTTTCATCTTCCAGGGGCGCGGGTTCGCGCGTTTCTGTCATGGCTTTTATCCCATTCTGGAAAGTATGGCTTCCATGCTTTTGGACAACAGGAGATCCGCGAGTCCCAGGAAGATCGACATCACTACGACAAGGGCCAGAACGGCCAGGGAGGTGGCCTGGACTTCCTTGCGGACGGGCCAGGAAACCTTGTCCAGTTCGGTTCGGGCGTCTTCGAAGTAACGCGTCAGCTGCCTGACTTTGGCCGCGGGTCCCGTGCTTCCCGCAACCGCCGGAGCCGCGTTTTTGGGACCCGGGATCGCCGTTTCGGCTTTATCCGATTTTTTATGTTTACCTGCCATTTTTCACCTTCTGCCCTTGGGAGGCGACAGGACGCGCCTGCCGCGCCGCCTCCGGGCAAGAGACGGAATTCGGTGTTATCCGTGGCAGGGCAGGAGGGATTCGAACCCCCAGCCTACGGTTTTGGAGACCGCCGCTCTACCGTTGGAGCTACTGCCCTGTGCGCCGCATCTGAACCGCTGTTTCCGAAAACCCGCGTAGCGGCAATTCTCATACCAGGTCGCATTCAAACGGGTTTGAATGCGGAAAGGCACGCCCGCTTCGACGCTTTACGGCGGCAGTCAATGCCGTCCGCGCCTTCGCGGCGGGCTGAAGGCAGAGCCTTCAGCCGATGCCGGTTTGCTCCCTGCCGGTCGCAGCCTGGCATCAAGCGTAAACCGCTCCGGTCATCTCGTCTCGCGGTGAAGCGTCATTTTCTTGTCCCAGGGACAATATTTCTTCAGTTCCAGCCGGCCCGTCGTGTTTTTCTTGTTCTTGCAGGTGGCGTAGTTGCGTCTCTTGCACTCCGTGCAGGCGAGCAGGATATTGATGCGCATCTTTTACTCCAGGATTTCGGAAACCACTCCGGCGCCCACGGTGCGACCGCCTTCGCGGATGGCGAAGCGCAGACCCTGTTCCATGGCGATGGGGGCGATGAGTTCCACGATGAAGGTGGCGTTGTCGCCGGGGATCACCATTTCCACCCCTTCCTCAAGGGCGATCACGCCGGTGACGTCCGTGGTGCGGAAATAGAATTGCGGGCGATACCCGGTGAAGAAGGGCGTGTGGCGTCCTCCCTCCTCCTTGGAGAGCACATAGACTTCCGCCTTGAATTTCTTGTGCGGATTGATGGACTTGGGCGCGGCCAGCACCTGCCCGCG
Organism: Desulfovibrio sp.; assembly: GCA_031288535.1. Classification (GTDB taxonomy): domain Bacteria; phylum Desulfobacterota; class Desulfovibrionia; order Desulfovibrionales; family Desulfovibrionaceae; genus Frigididesulfovibrio. The sequence continues at coordinate 5,396 of JAITRF010000033.1, forward strand.
TTCCACCTCGTCTCTGCCGATGCCGCGCAGCAAGGCGCCGATGTTGTCGCCGGCCTGGCCCTGATCGAGCAGCTTGCGGAACATCTCCACTCCGGTGCAGGTGGATTTGCTGGTGGGTTTGATGCCGACTATCTCCACCGCGTCCCCGACCTTGATGATGCCGCGCTCGACCCTGCCGGTCACCACGGTGCCGCGGCCGGAGATGGAGAACACGTCTTCGATGGGCATGAGGAAGGGCTTGTCTATCTCGCGCACCGGCTCGGGGATGTAGTTGTCGCAGGCGTCAAGCAGTTCCAGAATGCATTTGGCCTCTTCCGAATCCGCGCTTTCCGTTTCCAGGGCCTTCAGGGCGGAGCCGCGGATCACCGGCACTTCGTCGCCGGGGAACTTGTAGGTGGTGAGCAGCTCGCGCACTTCCATCTCGACAAGGTCCAGCAGTTCCTCGTCGTCCACCATGTCGCACTTGTTCATGAACACGACGAGGCTGGGCACGCCGACCTGACGGGCCAGAAGGATGTGCTCGCGAGTCTGGGGCATGGGTCCGTCGGTGGCCGCGACCACGATGATCGCGCCGTCCATCTGGGCCGCGCCGGTAATCATGTTCTTGATGTAGTCGGCGTGGCCGGGGCAGTCCACATGCGCGTAATGGCGCTTGGCCGTTTCGTATTCCACATGGGCCGTGGCTATGGTGATGCCGCGTTCCTTTTCCTCCGGGGCCTTGTCTATTTCGTCGAAGGCCACGAATTTGCCCTGGCCTTTCATAGCCGCGATCTTGGTGATGGCCGCGGTCAAAGTGGTCTTTCCGTGGTCGATGTGTCCGACGGTTCCGATGTTTACGTGAGGCTTCGTGCGCTGAAATTTTTCCTTGCCCATGTTAGTCTCCCTGACTGTCTTGCAATGAAAATTTTATCGAAAAGATAAATGGAGCCCACGAGCAGGATTGAACTGCTGACCTCGTCCTTACCAAGGACGCGCTCTGCCGACTGAGCTACGTGGGCAATCCCGCCGCCGGATGAGGCGGTTTTATCCGGCAACGGAACAAGCTGTGTGGGGATATAGGAAAGCGCGTATTTGGAGCGGGAAACGAGACTCGAACTCGCAACCCTCAGCTTGGAAGGCTGATGCTCTAGCCATTGAGCTATTCCCGCATATCCGCCGTAGTTCCCCGACAGGTCATCCCGTCTCCTACAGCCCTTGCCGTTTCAAAGTGGTTGATTCGCCAACCGTTTCAGCATGCAATGCCGAAATATCGTCGCGGATGAAAGCCTTGCGGCTTTCCCCGTTGCGCTCTGGTGGTGGGGGGTGGAGTCGAACCACCGAAGTCACTGACGACAGATTTACAGTCTGTTCCCTTTGGCCACTCGGGAACCCCACCACAAGACTGGAGCCGGCGATGGGACTCGAACCCGCAACCTGCTGATTACAAATCAGCTGCTCTGCCAGTTGAGCTACGCCGGCGATGGAACAGCCTTATTACGCATGGTTTTTGTAAAATGCAAGAAAAAAATGCCGAAAATGCGTAAAGTCACGGATCGGATTGCGGGAGGGGGCAGGCGGCATCAGGCCTGTTTCCAGGCCCAGAGCGTATAGGAGGCCACATGCACGGCGTCTTTGAGCAGGGGAAAGGAGTCCATCCAGGAGGCGCTCTGGCCGGTTTCGAAAGGTTTGTAGTCCAGAAGGCGTTTGCGCAGGGCCTGGGCTTCGTCTTTGTAACCCAGACTTTGCAGGGCGTCGCAGAGCCTGCGTATGTCGCTTTCCGGATGCGCGCCCATCAGGCAGGCCCTGGCCACCAGGCGGTGCAGGGGAATGTCCCCGGCGATTTTTTCCGCGTCCAGAAAACTTAGGGCCGCTTCCCTGTATGCCCCGTCGCGCACGCGCCCTATGGCCTCGTGCACGAAGATATTCTTGCGCAATCCCGCGGGCAGCAGTTCGGCTATGCGCGCCAGGCGCTCCTTGTCTCCTGCCCGCAGGCAGGTGGCGGCGGCGCGGACCAGCCATTTGTGCATCCCATCCTCATCGCCGCGGATGCGGCAGACGCGCGCCAATCCCATGCAAGCCCCCGTATGTTCGCTCTGCCTTTGCAGCACCTGCAAAAAGAGCTGTTCCGCCGCGCCCGCGTCTCCGGCCAGAAGCCTGGCCCGTCCCCTGTTGAACAGCTCCGAGGTGAGCAGGATGGACTGAAGCGGACGCCGGCTTTTCACTTTTTCCTCGGCCGCCGGTTTGGAGGGCGCCGCGTTTTCTTTTTGCACCCTCGTCTTGGCCGCGGCGGTCGTCAGGGTTTCCGGGCGCAGGGGGGGGCGCAGGGGGTTTGCGGCTTTTTGCGCCGCTTCGCGCATCTGGTCCGCGGAATAGGGGCGCAGAAGCACGGCCATCCCTGCCGCGCGCAGGGTCGCGAAGGTTTGCGCGTCGCCGGTCAGAACCAGGAGGGGCTGGGCATTGAATCTGGCGTCGAGGGAGAGTTCTTGAAGAAAGTCCAGAACGGGCCGATCTCCTGCCGTGTCGTCGCAAAGCGTCAGATCAAAGGCGTTGATCGCGGCCTCGCCGAGTTCGCCGGCCTTGCGCAGCAAGTCTGCCCTGGCCGTCCGTTCCTTGTCCAGGATTTGAAAGGCTTCCGCCTGCGTGTGCGCGTACGCCAGACGCTTTGCCCCGACCGCGCGCAGAATTTTTACGTCCATGCGCACGGCGGATTCGCTGCGGGCGATTACCAGCGCCGTTTCAAGACCCTGAGCTTTGGGCGGGGGGGAATACATGGACCACCTTTCCTTGCGGCTCTGCCCGGCGGATTATTTGCCGAAGGGTATGATTTTGGCCTTGCGCGCGCCGGGTTCGGCTTCCTGCCGCATAAAGGCGCAGTCCGGGGCGGCGGCGAGGGAAGCGCGCTCGTTTTTTTCCCGCAAGGCGGGATAAATGCTGCGGCAGTTGGCGCAAAACAGGTCTTTGCCGTCTCCGGTCAGGCGGATCAGCAGGCCGGCTTCGTTGTAGCAGGAAGGGCAGAACGGACCCTGGCGCACAGCCCCGGTGATCAGCCAGTAGAAGCCCCGATCGACCACCAGGTTGCGGGCTATGTAGAGTATATCGTCGTATTCCTGCATCTGCAGCTTGAGGACGGAATTTTCGTCGCAAACGGCTATATAGCGCTGTTGCAGTTCCGTGAGCAGCAGGCGGGCTTCCTCGATTTTGTTCTGTTCGATGAGATCGCTTACGGACTTGAAGCGGTAATAGTTGAGCATAATCTTCTCCCTGAGTTCTTTGCCGTCGTTCTGGAACGCTTTACGCTTGGGATTGTCGCTTGACGGCAAAGCAAGTTCGCCTCGCGACAATCTCGCGGCAAGGATTTGCAAGCAAATTCCCGCGGAGCGGTTTATGCGTTTTCAATGTCAACCAGCTCCGCAACGGCGGACAGAAACCTTTTCGGCCGGGAGAGAAAAATCTTTATGGGGAGTTTTACGCATGCGGCGCCAGAGCGGTTCAACTTTGAAAAGTCGGACGGCTCTGCAAGGATTTGCTCGCAAATCCCTGCCGCGAACTGCTTGCAGGCGGGCTTCGCCCGCCGTCAGCCAAGCATTTCATGCGTAAAATGCTCTGGCAGGCGGGCGCCCGCAAGCGTCACGCGCCGGGACCATCTGCGCGGATGCGCCCGCGGGCCGGAAATACCGGCCCGCGGGCGCATCTGATGAGGGTTTTGCCTGAGGCTCAGTCGTATATCCCGCTTTTGTCCGGAGCGGTGTTCGGGTTGGTCAGGCCGATGTCCAGAGGATAGACCAGAACCATCGCCCGGCGCGAGGCGACGCCCAGCGCGCCGGGGTGCGTGTTCACGCAGACCACCAAGTCCGGAATGCCGTCGTTGTTGGCGTCAGCCACGGAGAAATCCACCACCATCCCCTTGATGCGGCGCGTTTTCCACTGCAGGCTCATGCCCACTCCGTCCCAGAACAGGGAATGAATTTCTCCTTCCGGAAAGGAGCGGTAGCGTTCGAAGATTTGGGCGGCCGTGGATATGGGCTTGTTGACGATGAGCTTCGAGACCCCGTCCCGCTCGAAATCCACCGCCAGCATGCGCATGGGAATATAGAAAACGGACGGTATCTGGGCCTCCGTGCGTTGCAGGCCGGGCATGGCCGGGTCGATTTCCATGCCTACCGAGGCCCCCGAATATTTTTCCGAAGTGGCGGCAAGCCTGTTGAGTTTGGAGTTGTAAACGCGCAGGTTCTCATCCTTGGTCAGAACCACGAGCCGTTCCCCGCCGATCTCGCCCCTGTCCGCAGGCATCCAGGTAAAACTGAAAACATTGGCCTCTATAGGCAGATTGATCTGTCCGCCCCCGACCAGTGTGTCGCCCTGCCGGATCATTTCGTGGACGCCGATCTCGAAGAGCCGGGGCGGTTTGGCCCGCTGGCCGACGATTACCGGCTTGAAAAGGGGCGGAAGCTTGACGACGTTCAGATGCCATCTGATTTTCCCCATCACCTGGGTGAACTGACCGCCGCCCCAGGTCAGGACGAAGGCGTTGGGCACGCCTCCGGAATCGACCGTGTTGACGATCAGCCAGGCGTTGCCGGAGCCGTGGGGCAGGGATCTCACGGACAGGCTCTGGTTGTTGGCCGGAAACGTGAACTCGCCTTTGGGCGTCAGTTTCCCGCCGGCAAAGGAATAGGCGCGCAGATGGGTGTCTTCGAGCAGGAAAATTTCATTTTTCCCGTCTCCGTCGGCGTCCACGACCTCCATGCCGATCGCCGGATAGTTCACGGGCGTGGAGCGCAGGCGGGAGTCATCCTGGGTGCTGGAGCCGGAATAGCGGAATTGGGGATTGAGATAGACCTCCTTGTTGGTGGTTTCGTTGACCAGGATGTCGGGGTTCATCTGGTTGGCGCGCCCCTGTCCCGCGCCCCCGGACGCCTGTCGGCCGCCGGCGGCACGTCCGAACACCTCCCGGTTTATGTCGTCGCTTATGGCGGACACGGCGGAAATCACCTGCTGAGGCCGGGTTTCGCGGGCCTGCGCCCAGACTTTTCCGTCCTTGCCCAACATCCGCACGTCAAGGCTGCAAGTGTCGCCCACGACGTTGACCGCGCCCCAGAGCACATAATCGGCCTTGAAGCGGTTGCGCAGCTTTTCCGCTTCCGTCTGGTCCCCGACCGGTTTCGCGCCGGCGCCCGCATCCGGAGCGGCCGGTTCCACCCGGTCTTTCCAGTAGAGGCGAGAGGTGAGCATCTGGGGGATGGAGCGTTCAAGATGCGTCAGGTTGGCCGACCCGCTGATGCCGAAGGGCGCTATGATGAATGTCGATTTCCGGGCGGCGGGCGCCGTCTTCGGCGCCGCCTGGGATGCGGAAAGCGGCAGCAGAAGCGCAAGGAGCAACGGCAGCAGACGATAAAAAATTTTCATAAGCCCTCTCTTTCTGAACATTGAAATTTATCGGTAAAGCGCAACGCCCCTCCGGCAGAAGAGGGAAAGATCAGTTTCCGAGCCCGGCCAGACGGATCATCAGCATATAGCTCTCTTCCTGCGGGTCCACCCGGACCCTGCCGATAAGCTGAAAGCACTGGTGATTGAAAATCAGATCCAGATCCGTCTGCGTGTTGTCCTTATCCCGGAAATCCTTATAATACCAGGCGGCGAAACTGAACCGGGAGAACGTGGCCGTTTCCAGGCCCAGGCGAAGATAGTTGAGGTTTTGCGGTTCGCTTCTTTTATACTCGTCTATCGCCCTGCGCATGTCGTAGCCGCCGTAAATCTTGCCGTATTCCGGGTATTCCAGGGCGAGGCCGCTTTGGTGTCTTACCATTTCCCCTTCATAGGGGGAGATGTAGCTTTTGGTGTTGAAATACAGATTCCCGGCGATATTGAAGTCCAGCTCGGCCAAAAAGTCGCTGAAGGGCCGCCTGTTGTAGCTTTGCAGTTCCTCCGAGCGGTTGGCTTCGCGGAAATCATAGCCCTGTTCCAGGCGCAAGCGAATTTTATCGACGTAGCCCGTCCGCACGACCGGGCGCATCTCCCCCTTTTCGTCCTTTTCCATCGCCACGGTGTCGCTTTTGGCTGTGAACACGCTGGATACGGAATACACGATCTCCGTTTCGGGAAACAGGCGGTCCGCCGCGCTATATCTGGGGTTTCTGCTCTGATCCTCGTAGGCGCGCTGCCTGAGCTCCAGGCGGGGCTGGAGGGAGTGGCGCAGGGCGGAAATTTGCGTGATTCCGACATTGTCTTTGTGCGGGGACAAGGCGGGGGAATCAAAATAATACACGCGGGCGAGTTCGGTAAAAGCGGCCAGACTGAATTCCGGTATGGTGCGCGAATCTTTGTCCTGGCGGGGCAGATCCCGGGTATCTCCGGTCCTTGAGGGCAGTTCCGTGTCGTATATGGTATGATAGACCCCGGCGCCGGCGATCAGTGAACCGTAGCGGGTGTTGATGGGCAGGCTGAGGCGCGGAACGACCTCATAGCGCGCCCCTCTGGTGCCGCTGCGGCGGTACATGTAGGCGGCCTGGGCCGAAGCTTCCGCCTCCAGGGGGAGGGAGGGGATTATGCGGCCCTTGTGCAGGAAGGCGTCCACCTCCGGCACCTGCTGCACCGTCTCGTCCAGCCCGGGCGAAAGATTGCCGTTCCCGAGGCGCGGATTCTGATTGTAGAAGGAAGACAGGGCGACAGAACCGCGCTCCCAGTCATGGGAGAGCATGACCCCGCTTGCCCTGTCCTCGTCCTTTTCCCGGAACTCGCGCCGGAAAAAGTCCAGCACCTCAAGATTGGAGCGGCGCAATCCCCCGAAGTGGTTCTTGAATTCGGAAATGAAATACTGGTCGGAAACATAGTCTATATCGGCCTTTAAACGCCAGTTCGAGGAGTTGAAGCGGGTGTCGAACATGCCGCGCAACCAATAGCGGTCTTCGTTGGTGCGCACCAGCCCGTCTCCCTGGTATTGCCAGGAATCGGCGTCGGTTTTGCGCTTTTTGTCCGCGAGAAAGTCCGCCCGGAACCATCCGGCCGTGTCCGTGGTCGGGCGGGTTCGGTATTGCAGGCCGTGCATAAAGCCGCGCTTGTCCATGAACAATTCGTTGACGGTCAAGTCATTGCTTTCATCAATAGCCCAGAAAAAAGGCACGTTGAGAAAGGCCCCTTTGCTTGAGCTGCTGCCCATCTCCGGCATGAGAAAACCCGTCTGCCGGCTGGTCTTGACGGGAAATATGAAATAGGGGGAATAACCTACGGGGGTGTCCTTGACCTGGAAAGTGGAACGGGTCAGCCTGGCGTAACCGTCGATTTCCACCACGGCTTCCCCGGCGGTGAAGGACCAGGCCGGGATTTCGTCGTCGCAGGTGGTGATCTTGGCCTGTTTGAAGGAATAAACGTCGCCCCAGTATTTTTCTATATGCTCTCCGGAGATGTAGGCGTGGGGCCCGGCCATGAAGATCCGCCCCCGTTTGAGCCAGCCCGTGCGGCTGCGCAGGTCGAATTCGGCCTCTTCGGCGCTGATTTCATTCTTGCCGCTTAACGCCGACACGCGGCCTTTGAGGTAGACCCATTTGCTGCTCATGTAATAGCGGGCGAAATCGGCTTTAAGATATTCGTTGCCGCGTTTCAAAACCACATTGCCCTTGGCTTCGAGAATTTCCTCGTCGTTTAAGCTGGTTACGCTGTCCGCCGTAAGATCCCAGCGCACCAGCACCTCGTCTTCCGTCTCCATGAGCAGTTGGCTGGAGGTCGGGGAAGAGGATTGCGCGGGCACCTGCGCGTCTTCCCCTCCCGGCATGGCCGAAGCGGGAAGCCGGCCGGCGGCGACGAGAAAAAACGCGGCTAAAAAACAACAGAGACGACGAGACATACGGCGTCCGACGGATTAGGGTGCGGTTATGCGCGGCGGACCACTCCGAAAAGCACTTCGGCGGAGGAAGTGCCGTCCTCCGCCGCGCGGGCGGAATTTTCCTTCGCCTCGCGCGCGCCTCTAAAGTTTGTCTGCCGTAGAGCGGTTTGACATTGAAAATGTTTAAACCGCCCGGCAGGGATTTGCCTGCAAATCCCTGCCACGAGATGCTTGCAGGCGGGCTTTGCCTGCCGTCGGCAGGCATCTCGCGCGAAAATATTCCGAAGACCCCGGCCGGGCAAAGCCAAGCCCCGGAACCTTGTTTCCACTAGCACATTCAAAGCGGAAGGGCAAGGCGTCGGCATTCCACAATCCGCCACGGTTTCGGGGATATTCGCTCAGGGGGGCAAAACGTCCCCGGATCGAACAAATCCCGTGCTTTAGGGAACCTCTACAAACCAGGATTTTTGTTTCCCGGCAAGGAAGGCGAGTTTCGACAAGTGGGAATATATTCAACATATTCGACCTGTTGGCGAAAGGAGCCTGACTCCGCCAAGGGGCAAAAAGACGGTTTATAGAGGTTCCCTTTGATCAAGGACCTTCCGCTTGCTCGCTACAGCCGCGCAAATGGGACTGGCTTTTCCGGGAAACTTGCGATATGACCTTGTCCATGAACGGCATTTTCGGAACGCTCGCGGTCGTCCTGGTCTTCGGCGGTCTTATTTTTTTTCATGAGCTCGGGCACTTCCTCGCCGCCCGGCTGCTCGGCATGGGGGTGAAAACCTTCTCCCTCGGCTTTGGTCCGGCGCTTTTTTCCTTCAGGGGCGCGAAGACCGTCTATCAGGTCGCGGCCGTCCCCCTGGGCGGTTTCGTCTCCCTGGTGGGAGAAACCAACGCCGCGGACATCCCCGAGGGGTTCGGCGAAAAGGAGAGTTTCGCCCTGCGTCCGGCAGCGCAACGTTTTTTCGTCATAGCCTCCGGACCGGCCTTCAACCTGATCCTGGCCTGGCTCGTATGCTGGGGACTGATCTTCGCAAACGGGCGCAGCTTCATCCCCCCGGTGGTGGGGGCGATCCTTGAGGACAGTCCGGCCGCTTCCTCCCCTTTGCGCGCCGGGGACCGCATTCTCAGCATCGACGGCGTCAGCGTGCGTCGCTGGCTGGACATGCCCCCCCTGGTGAACAGGGCAAAAGACCGGAACATCGTGGTGAGCGCGCGCCGCCCCGACGGGAGCATGCTGGTTTTCTCCCTGGCCCCGACCCTCCTTAAACGGCAGACCGGCGACGGGAAAACGGTCGAGACCAGGGGTATGGGCATCACCGCCTCCGGGGAAAGCGAACACGAGGAATACGGCCCTCTGGCCTCCGCCCGGGAAGGGCTGCTCGAGGCAGGCCGCATGGTCGCCTATACTTGGGATTCCCTTCTGGACATCGTCACGAACCGCGTGTCCTTCGACAATGTGGGCGGCCCGGTGCTGATCGCCAAAACCATTTACAAACAGGCTGATTACGGAGCGGCGAGCGTTCTGATGCTGGCCGCCCTGATCAGCGTGAACCTGGGCATCCTGAATCTGCTGCCCATTCCGGTGCTGGACGGGGGACAACTGCTTTTTCTGCTTGCGGAAATGCTCACCCGCCGCCGCGTGCCCGAGGGGTTTCAGGAAAAAGCCATGCTGGCCGGACTGGCCGCGCTCCTTTGCCTGATCGCCGCGGCCACCTTCAATGACCTCACCCGCTGACCCGCCGTACAGGCGCGGATGACCTGCTCCCATGCCCGCGGACAATCCCGGACGCTCCGACGGTTCTCCCCGATGCCTTCTGGCCCTTAATACGGCCGAAGGACTCTTGCAGGCGGCCCTTGGTCTGGCCGGGGACGGAGGTTGGACTTTGGCCGGTTTCGCCGAGATCGAGGCCCGAAGCCAGGGCGCGGAAACCCTGGTTCCGCTCGTTCGGGATATTTTCGCCCGCGCCGGCCTTGAGCCGCGCTTTTTAAGGCGCATAGCCGCGGTGCGCGGTCCGGGCGGGTTTACCGGCCTGCGCCTCGGCCCGGTGAGCGCCGCCGGGCTGGCCAAGGCCTGCGGCGCCCTTCAGGCCGGTATGGACTACCTGCCCCTGCTCGCCCAAAGCGCCGTAAGACGCCTTGCCCCTGAACTCAGCAACCTTCGTGACCCCGACGGCATCCGCCTCTGGGTCCTCGTCCATGCCCGCCGCAATCTCGTCTATGCCCAATCCTTTATCTTTCCGACGGCCGAAGAGGCGGCGCGGGAGGCGGGAAACGCCGTATCCGCCGAGTCTGCCGGATCGGGAGGCTCCATCGGGGTTGCCGGGTCTGAGGGCGCGGTCTTTTCCGGGCGGGGGACCGTTGCGGACGGGATGCTGGTTTGCCCGCCCGCGCAACTGGCCGCCCTGATCCGGGCCGCCGGTTTTGCCGGGCCGGGCACGCGCCCCCTGCTTCTGGGAAGCGGCCTGGAAAAAAACCGGGAAGAATTCAGCCGTCTTTTGGACGGGGGAGGAGAAAAGGCGGCGTTGCCGCTTCCCCCCGAATACGCCCGGCCCGCGCCCGAAACACTGCTTGCCGTAGCGGCCTCCCTGGAGTACGGCGCGGCGGACATAGAACCATTCTACGCCCGTCCCTCCGACGCAGAGGAAAACCTGGCCCTGGTCGCGGCTTCACTCGGCATTGACCCCGGCGCGGCCAGGGTGAAACTGACGGATATCGCCGCCGGCCGGAGATGACCGGGTTTGCGTCCGGGCGCATGCTACGCTGTGACATTTGAGGAGGCGGCGATGGTAGCAAATCAGTGTTTCTTTTGCCTTCCGTCCACCCAGGGCTGACGCATCTAAAATTTTATATTATTAATTCAGAATATTATGATATATGTTTTTGAGATTCGCGGCGGCGGCGAAGCCGCCTTGCTTCTTGCGAAGCCTGCGGCTTCGGACGATGCTTGCGCATCGCCGCAGGGCTGACGCAATAAGATGCGTCAGCCCCTTCCGCCTGTTGACTGCCTGTGGAATTGGTGCTAGTTCCGTGAGAAAGGTCAAAAGGAGTTCCCACTATGTTTCAATCCCCGGCCTGTTCCCATCCACCGGATGAGGAAGTGAACTTCCACAGGTGTGCCCCGACGTGGTGAAGGGGCAGGCGCCGGTTTCCGGTGTCCTGCTATGCCGGTTCGATTCCGACCGCCTGTGGAGCCGGCCGGGGGTTGCCCCTCTCTGAAGGAAGAGGTTGGCGGAAGAGTATGCAGGGCCTTGCCTCAAACGGAGATCTCCCTGAAGGGGAGGCTTCAAACCATAAAGGAATTTCTGATGAAAAATTTGCGCCTTGCGTGCGTTGCGGCCGTCGTGCTGTCGCTTGTCCTGTGTTCCGCGGCCGGGTCGGCCGCCCCGGCGGTCAAACGGGACAAGTATGTGATCACTGTGCTGACCGGACCGACGAGCGGGATTTATTTTCCGATCGGAGGGTCTTTCGCCACCTTTATCGGCACTCTGGGCTATAAAACCTCGGCCACGGCCACCGGGGCCACAGCCGAAAACATCAACGCCCTGCTGACCGGGCAGGGGGAAATGGCCATCGCCATGTCGGATTCGGTCATCCAGGCGGTCGAGGCCTTCGGCGCGTACGAGGGCAAAGCCCCGGCAAAGAACCTGCGCGCCCTTATGGGGCTGTGGCCGAACGTCTGCCAGATCGTCACCACCGCCGATTCCGGCATCAAAAGTTTTGCCGACCTGAAAGGCAAACGGGTCGGCGTCGGCGCCCCCAACTCCGGGGTGGAGATCAACGCGCGCATGATGTTCGAGGCGCACGGCATGAGCTACAAGGATTGCCGGATCGACTATCTGAACTACGGCGAGGCCATAGACCAGATGAAAAACGGCCTCTGCGACGCGGCCTTCGTCACTTCCGGGCTCGGCAACGCCACCATCCGCGAACTGGGCACGAGCAAAAAGATCTCCTTCGTTCCGGTTGAAGGCGAGGCGCTGAAAAAACTGATCGCCAAATATCCCTTCTATATCGAGTCCAAGATCCCCGCCGCCGTCTATGGGGCGGAAAAGGACACGACCACGGCGGCGGTCATGAACATCATGCTGGTGGACGTCAAACTGCCGGCAGACGTGGTCTACGACCTGCTGGAAAACATCTATTCGCCGGCCGGACTGGCGGCGATACAGGGGTCGCACTCCGCGGCCAAGACGCATATCAAGCCGGAAACGGCCGTGCGCGGCATAGTCGGAACTTCCGTCCCCTTCCATGACGGCGCCATGAAGTACTACAAGGACAAGGGGATGCTCAAATAGGCGCGGCGCCTGCCGCCGTCCTTGTCGCGGCCTTTGTCTGCCGCCTGCTTTTCCTGCCTCTTGCGCCTCTTTGGGCGGGGGAGCCGGTTTTGCGCATCTCCGACTGGAAAAGCGGGAGGGTCTATGTGGAGGTTCCCGCGCGGGTCGGAAGCCGCCTCTCTTTTCGCTGGATGCATTCCCTGGAAAAGTTTCCCTGGAATGAGCATTACGATGTGAACGAAGGCCGCAAGCTGGTGCTGGACGAGATCAGCTTTCCGGCCTTCGGAGCCGGGGTTCCCGAGAACCGGGGAAGGGTCTGCCGCATAGAAAACGGCTTGATCCGCATGGAAAAGATCGAAGAGGAGTTCGCCGAGCTGGTCTGGCTCAATTCGCATTACGCCACCCGTTGCATCTTTCTCGACGGGGCGCTGGTGACCAGGGGCGAGGACCTCCCGGACCACGTCCGTCTGCGCCTCACCATAGAAAAAGGAAACGGCGATGGAACATACCGGAAATGAAGGCGGCCCCCTGCGCGACAAAGGAGAGGAAGCCACGGGAGTTCCCGATGCGGAAGTTCCCGATTCGGAAATCTTCGACGAGAACATAAGCCGGGCCATGGAAGGCGTGCTCACCGAGGAGCAGCAGAGGCTTCTGGAGGACCTGGACAAGGAAGCGAGCACGCGCAGGCTGTCCGGCGTGGTGTCCAGATGTTTCACCCTGCTCTGCATCGCCGTATCCCTGTACCATTTCATCACCGCCCTGATCGGCACTCCGGTCGTGCTGGTGCATCGTTCCCTGCATGTGGGCATGGTGCTCTGCCTGGGCTTCATCATGTATCCTTTCAGCAGGCGGTGTAGCTATAAGAAGGTCGAATGGTGGGACTGGCTGCTGATTCTTCTCTCTCTCGCGGTTCCGGCCTATATCTGGTTAGACTATCTGGGCGTGGTGGAAAGGGCGGGCAATCCCGACGTCCCGGATTTGCTCATGGCGACGCTTCTTGTGCTGCTTGTGCTTGAGGGGTCGCGGCGCATGGCCGGCTGGGCTCTGCCCATTCTCAGCCTGGTTTTCATCCTTTACGGGCTTTTCGGGCGGGAGATGCCCGGCATATTCTGGCACCGGGGCTACACCTGGATGCAGCTTTCCAACCACTTCTTCGCCAACACCGAAGGCATCTACGGCACCTCGGTCAGCGTGGCGGCGAGCTATATCTTTCTCTTCATCCTTTTCGGCGCGGTCATGTCCAAGTCCGGCATGGGGGCTTTTTTCAACGATCTGGCCATGGCGCTCGCCGGACATACCAAAGGCGGCCCGGCCAAGGTCTCGGTCATCTCCTCCGGCCTGCTCGGCTCAATCAACGGTTCGGCCATCGCCAACGTGGTTACCACCGGGGCATTTACCATACCCCTGATGAAAAAGACCGGTTATTCCAAGACCTTTGCCGGGGCGGTGGAGGCGTCGGCCTCCGTGGGCGGACAGGTTTTGCCCCCGGTCATGGGCGCGGCCGCGTTCATCATGGCCGAGATATTGAGCATGTCCTATTCGGAAATCATCGTGCACGCCGCCATCCCGGCACTTCTTTATTATCTCGGGGTCATCATCCAGGTGCAGTTGCGCGCCGGCAAGGAAGGCCTGGTCGGCCTGCCCAGGGATCGCCTGCCGCGCATCGGGGCGGTTTTGCGCGAACGCGGACACCTGCTGCTGCCCATCGGCATCTTGCTGTATCTTCTCCTCTTTTCCGGCACGACCGTGATATATTCCGCCGTCATCACCATAGCGGCGACGATAGTCGTGGCCGGTCTGAGGAAGTCCACGCGCATGAATTTCAAGGACATCTGCGACGCCTTTGCCGACGGAGCGCGGCAGACGGTTTCCGTGGCCATGGCCTGCGCCTGCGTGGGCATCATCATCGGGACCATATCCAAGACGGGCTTCGGTCTGACCATGGCTAACACCATCATCAACCTCGGCAGCCGGAGCATGCTCTTCACCCTCTTCTTCACCATGATCACCTGCATGATTCTTGGCATGGGCGTCCCCTCCATCCCGGCCTATATCATAACCGCCACCATAGCCGCGCCGGCCCTGGCCAAACTGGGAGTCCCGGAGGTAGCCGCGCACTTGTTCGCCTTTTATTACGCCATGTTCGCGAACCTCACCCCGCCCGTGGCCCTGGCGGCCTTCGCCGCGGCCGGGCTGTCCGGCGGGGACCCCGTGAAAACGGGGTTTGCGGCGGTGAAGCTGGCTCTCGCCGGGTTCATCGTTCCCTATATGTTCATCTATTCGCCGCAGCTTCTGCTCATCGACACCTCCCTGCTCGAAGGCCTCCGCGTAGCCGTCGGGGCCTGTCTCGGGGTCTTTCTGATCAGCGTGAGCGTTGAGGGATACCTGTTCACCAGGGTTGTCTGGCCCCTGCGCATCATTGTCTTCGCAGGCGCTTTGTGCCTGATCGACAGCGGCATCTATACGGATCTGATTGGTCTGGCGACCTTGGCGGGCCTGCTTCTGATCCAGAAATTTCTGGCCCGGCGGGAAAGCGTGCGGATTGCATGAAGGCAGGAGAGGCTGGGATCAGGTTTGCGCTTGACCAAAGAACCTGCTTGACATATCAGTATGGAGCGTAGAGTGCGCATCCGCTCGTCCACCTTTATCAACACAGGGGAAGGATATGCCGAACTACATCTATTTCTTTCTGGCCATCGCGGCCTTGCTCGGCGGATTTTTCATCTACAGCCGGGTTATTGAAAGCCTCTTCGGCGCCAACTGGGGCCGGGCCACCCCGGCGAACTTCATGGCGGACGGGGTGGACTATGTGGTTTTGCCCCGCTGGAAAATATTCATGATTCAACTGCTCAACATCGCGGGCGTCGGGCCGGTTTTCGGGCCGATCCTGGGAGCGCTTTACGGCCCGAGCGCCCTGCTCTGGATCGTCATCGGCTCCATCGTGGCCGGCGGGGTGCACGACTATTTTTCCGGCATGATGAGCGTGCGCTATAACGGCACATCCCTGCCGGACGTCGTCGGCTACAGCCTGGGCAATTTTTTCAAACAGTTCATGCGCGCTTTCTCCATAGTGCTGCTGGTGCTGGTGGGCGTGGTTTTCGTCACCGCTCCCGCCGGACTGCTGGCCAAAATCACCCCGGACTGGATGAACATCAACTTCTGGGTCGTGGTGATATTCTGTTATTATTTCCTGGCCACCATATGCCCTATTGACATGATCATCGCCCGCATCTATCCGCTCTTTGCCATTGTTCTGCTGATCATGGCCTTTGGCGTGGGCGGAATGATGGTCATAGACGGCTACCACTTCTACAACTGGACCCCGCTGGAAGGAACCGGCATTTTCGGCAACCAGCATCCAAACGGGCTACCCATGTGGCCGATGATGTTCATCACCATAGCCTGCGGCGCGCTCAGCGGTTTTCACGCCACCCAGTCCCCGCTTATGTCCCGCTGCCTGCCCGATGAGAAGTGCGGCCGCGGCGTCTTTTACGGGGCCATGATCGCCGAAGGGGCCATAGCCCTGGTCTGGGCCACGGCCGGCATGACCCTCTACGACAGCGCTCCGGCCCTTATGAAAGCCGGCGGTCCGGCTGTCGTGGTGGACTATGTCTGCAAGCACCTCATGGGCCCGGTCGGCGGCGTTCTGGCCATCCTCGGCGTCGTCGCCCTGCCCGTGACCTCGGGTGACACGGCCTTTCGCGCGGCCCGGCTGGTCATCGCCGACTTTACCGGCATTCCCCAGTCCAAACCCGTCAGCCGTCTGATGATCGCCGTGCCCCTTTTCGCCATCGGCGTGGTGCTCTCCCAGGTGGACTTCAACGTGATCTGGCGTTATTTCGGCTGGTCCAACCAGACGCTCGCCACCATCGTTCTCTGGGCGGCCGCCGCCTATGTGGTGCGCAGGGGAGGCCTGCACTGGCTCATCTCCCTGCCCGCGACCTTCATGACTGCCACGACCTTCAGCTACATCCTCATGGCCAAGGAAGGGCTGGGCCTCAGTTTCGACATCTCCGCCGGCATCGGTTGCGGCATTGCCGTTGCCGCCCTAGCTTTCTTCCTGGTGAAGGGGGAATGGTTCAGAAACAATATCCCGCTGGAACTCAACGCCCCGCTGGAAACAGCCAAAGCGTCCGGTTAGAGCATCACGCTTGAAATGCTTGCAGGCGAGCTCGCCTGCAAGCATTTCGCGGCAAGGATTTGCGCACAAATCCTTGCAAGCAGTCCAATTTTTCAAACTTGAACCGCTCTGGCGCATCCGGCGGTTTTCTTCAGACTTTCACCGCAGCAACTTCGCGCTCAGGGACACAAGACCTGTCTTTCCGGACCAGGCAAGGTTCATAGCCCCGATCCGCCCGCAAAAAAACCCCGTTGTGTCTGTAAAAACAAACTGACAGGAGTGTTTTGACCACACAGCCTATCACCAACGAGGTGAACAGAGTACGCCACCGATCCAGCTTCCCTAAAATTGACGGGACTGACCGGTAAGCTCTCACGGGGTAGCAACTTGAAATCATTATTGAAAATATCTATTACTCAGAGCGGTTAATTTTCAACGATATAGTTTCCTGATGTCTTGAAATGACTCAATTTCGCGGCGTAGGTGTTAAGAAAAAAGTGCTCCCAGTAATATCACGATGAAATGCTCTGGCGGTGCGAAGCAAAGTGTAACAACGCCCGCGAGATTGGAGCAGGCGGGCTTTGCCCGCCGTTAAGCGACAATCTCAAGCGCAAAATGTTGTAAAAATCTTCATGATGCGTATTTGGACTCCGCTGGTAGCAGGAGGCAAATTGGACATTCCTAAATGATGTCAATGTTGGAGGTATTCAAATGTGGCCTTTCAAACCGGCGTGGCAGAGCAAAAATATAGCTAAGGCATTGTTGGCTGTCGAAAAGTTGACGGAACAGACCCAATTAGAGCAAATTGCGAGGGCGCGCGACATCAACCCTTTGGTAGCTATAGCCGCACTGCAAAAATTGACTAATCAGGCAGTGTTAGCGGATATAGCCAGGAAGTCAAGTAACTTCAAGGATTCTCTGGGACGCAACACTAAAGTTTGTTTGGCGGCGGTGCAAAGAATAACAGACCCCACTTTGCTGACAAATATTATAAGAACCACTGATACAAAATCTATTTCTGCTGCCGCAAAAAAAGTCTTAAGTTGCATGATAAATGAGAATGGAACTAAATACGAAACTGTGCTTGTTGGTGACGGTTATTATTGCAAACACTGTGGTCATGCAAATAACTTTACTGATAAAGACAGAAATGCAACAAATGCAAAATACACATACTCATATTTTTCTTGTTCTTGTAAGTTTTGCCATATTGATAATCATACATATCATGCAGTAACTGAAACTACTGAATGGTATGGTGAATATGGATCGACTACGACTACTCATGATGTATGTTCAAGATGTGGATTTTATAGATAACGTACGGTATTTTTCGCACATTTGAAAATTGAAGTAGCCCGCCAAGTCGGTTAGGTTTGGTTATCGCCAAACAACCATTAAATCGACCAGGAAGGGCTACAGATGGAAACTAT
>JAITRF010000078.1 GCA_031288535.1 Desulfovibrio sp.
GGCAGAGAAAGTATAACGAGCGTCGCCCGCATAGTGCACTGGGAGGCTTACCGCCGAAGGTATTTGCAGCTCGTCTTGCCGGTATGAACGGCACTACGCTCCGCTACGTGCCGCCCATATCGTCTGCGACGCTATTGTTGGAGACATGTGCTCAGACCACCATGACAACCCAAGAAACTCTCATTTGATCTGGTACAGGTTTTGGGGACTTGACAAATCTGCTCGGTACGGAAACCTTGGATGAACTGCTGACACCACGACGATGGCAACAGCAAAATCCCTATAACCTTAGCCTATTAAGGCTTGTCGCTTAGCCGGACAGGAATGATTTCGCGGCAAAGATCATCCACAGCAAGGCAGGAGAATTGAAACCGTGACGCGCAAAGGCAAATTGCTTCTGGTTCTGGCCGTGTGCCTTGTCAGCGCGGCGCTTGCCTGTTATCCCCTGAAATGGAACTTCTTTCCGCCGCAAGGAGAGAGTATGGATACCGGCAACTGGAAAACTCATTGCGTGGGCCGCTTTTTGATAGACCTGCCCCCCGCCATTGCCATTGAAGAAAACCGAACAGGCCATATTTGGGACGAGAAACTTGTGTGGCGCGAAGATCTGACCCCGGAGACGGCCCGGCAGGAAGCCTTGGCGGAAATCGACAAGTGGCGGGCCACCGAGAACAAATATTCCAAGGAGAAAATGTTTATTGAAAGCTGGGAATTGCCGAACCACGGCATAGCCATCATACGCTGGGAAGAGACGACCAGCCATGTCTTTTATGCATCCCAGTGCTATTTTATAAGCAATGACGCCAGGCAACGGGTGTTTACTTTTACGGCACCCTTCAGTCCCAGCAGTATTGAATCCAGAAAAAATAGAATCCTGAGTTTCGCCTCCGGCTTGCGGGCGCGCGATGAAGGGGAATCTTTCCCTGGAGAGGAAGGGTTTTGTTTTTATGGCGGTTTTCTGGCTTCCCCTGACCGGGGGGAATGGTGGGGATCGGAGCGGGCTGGAATCGTCGTTGAATTCAGTGAATACCCGGCGATTACCATGCCTTTTTCCCTCTGGGCCAACGGGATTGACGGGCCGACCCTGCTGGATGATTATGATTTGCAGTACACCGGCATAATGCTGACGCATGGGGTGCGCGTACTCCGCAGAGGGCCTGTTCCCCTTGGTCCGCTCAAGGCGGAGGAAGTGCTTTTGACCTGGAAAGGAGAGAGGGGGAAAATATTGTACAATTTTATGCTCAGAGTTCCAAGCGAAAAGCACCGGCGTGACCGACCGGAGGTAACGCTTCGTTTCACCAGCGTGGATTATCAATATGACCGTCGCGAGCCTTTCGCTTCCGAGGCGCAGGCGCTCGGCCTGTGGGATGCCATAAGCCGCAGCATACGCCCGCGTGTGCCTTCGGGAAAGTAAACGCACCATAATGTATATTCGCCAAACAAAAACAAAATATTCGATAACATCCGAAAATTATACAACTTTCCGTATCGTCGACGGTGTGCGGGATGGCGCGAAAGTCAAGCAGCGCACTATCCTCAACCTCGGCAAATACTTTGACCTCTCCGCTGATCTGTGGGGTCAGCTTTGCGCTCGTATTGATGAGCTCCTGAACGGTATGCAAAGGTTACCAGGGCTTGTCGAAGGACAGAATAATCCCTCTGTCGAAAAGTATGCACAGCAGTTTGCCGCAAGAATTAACCAAGATATAAGCACTGTTGTGCCATATAAAAATATAACACTCTTAAGTTATTAACTTTTCCCTCAATTTCGTTAAAGACGTGTTACGCAAGCGTTTCAAGCGTAAACTGCTCTAACCAGGCGCGGGTTCAATGCGCACATAGAGATCGCCGCGCAAATTGCCGATCCGCCGACCCATGCCCTTGAGGCGCATGGCCTTGCCCGGCACGAATTCCGGCGGCAGGGTGATCTCCACAATCTGCGGTTTTTCCGCAAATCCATGCTGTATTTCCAGACGCACCCGCGCCCCCGGCGTCAGGGACTGCTTGGGGAGACGCACCACCTGCTCGTCGTCAATCTGCTTGCGAAACCATCCTCTGACCTTGTCAAGCATGCCGGGGCGGTTCGGCTTCTCCCGTCCGGTCCGCTTTGCGCCGCCGGGTCCGTTTCCGGCCGTTTCGTTACCGGAAGAGCTTTGCGGGGACTGCCCTCCCTCGCGGATATGGCTGTAGATATCTTCAAAAACCCGCCGGGCGAAGGGGTCGTTAAGGATATCCTTAAGTACGTCCTCTTCCCTGCTCCGGCCGGGCGCGGCGCGCCCGCCCGCTCCGGACCCGGGTTTCCCGGAGGCGGACGCGTTTGTTTCCCCCGCGGCCGCGCCGGAGTCGAAATTTTGCCCGCCGGCCTTGGAATAGGCCTTGCGCGCCTCGTCTTTCCTGCGCCCGCTGTCATGAAAGGTGCCTTCCCCGAAGGCTCCTGCCGCCCGTTCCGCCCTGGCGCGGGCATGGGCCTGGGAAAGCTGCACATAGGCCTCGTTGGCCTCCTGGAACTTGCGCGCCGCATCGGGGATATCCGGATTGAGGTCGGGATGCAGGGCAAAGGCCAGCCTGCGGTAGGCGCGTTTTATCTCCGCCAGATCCGCGCCTTCCTTGAGACCCAAAACCTCGCAGCATTGCCTGAGCGTCATTCAGGTTCCCACTTACAGATATCCGCATGGAAATCTATATTCCGTTTCCAAAACAGAACCGCGTCCCGCAATTTTTACAGCGCGTATATCTCGGCTCCGCCGACAATCCTGACCCCATTTTCGCTCAGGATCTTCTCCGTCCGCGCATTGTCTTCCACCCGCAAAATGACGTAGGCGTCGCCCTTTTTCCTGGTGATAAAGGCATACAGGTATTCGACGCTCACCCCGGCGTCGGCCAGGATGCGCAGCACCGCGGCAAGGCTGCCCGGGACGTCTTTCAGGGCCACGGCCAGCACCGTGGTCACGGAGACCACGCAGTTGGCGGCGCGCAAAAGCTCCACGGCCCGCAAAGGCTCGGCGGCGATGATCCGCAGCACCCCGAAATCGGCCGTGTCGGCAATGGACACGGCGCGCAGATCAATCCCGGCCCCGCCGAGAATCTCCGTCACCTCGGCAAGACGCCCCGGACTGTT
This sequence comes from Desulfovibrio sp., assembly GCA_031288535.1. Classification (GTDB taxonomy): domain Bacteria; phylum Desulfobacterota; class Desulfovibrionia; order Desulfovibrionales; family Desulfovibrionaceae; genus Frigididesulfovibrio. The sequence goes on from JAITRF010000078.1 coordinate 3,119, forward strand.
TTCCACAAACACCGATATCTGGTCCACACTCATCGTCCGACCCCCGTTCCGCACTCTCTGCGGCAATAAATTGTCATATCTTCCGCCTGTCTATGACGCGCAAGGCCTTGCCCTCGCTGCGGGCTATGCTGCGCGGGGCGACCAGGGTGACCTTGGGCGATATCCCGAGCATGGAACGCAAGGCCCCTACCAGTTCGCCCTCTTTCCGGGATATGTCCTTCACGGTGTCGGAGAATATCTCCGGCGTCATCTCCACCTGCACCTCAATGGTGTCGCTGTGCTTCACCCTGTCCACTATTATCTGGTAATTGGCGGGGTATCCGCAATTCAGGAGCACGGTTTCGATCTGGGAAGGGAAGACGTTCACCCCGCGGATGATGAGCATGTCGTCGCTGCGGCCCGTGACCCTGCTCATCTTGATCAGGGTTCTGCCGCAGGAGCACTGTTTGCGGCTCAGCACGCAGATGTCCCGGGTGCGGTAGCGCAGCAGCGGGAAGGCCTCTTTGGAGAGGCAGGTGAACACCAGTTCGCCCTTGGAGCCCTCCGGCAGGGGTTCGCCGCTGTCGGGGTCGACGATCTCCGGGAAAAAATGGTCCTCGTTGATGTGCATGCCGGTCTGCTCGGAACATTCAAAGGACACTCCGGGACCGCTGATCTCGGTCAGGCCGTAGATATCGTACGCCCTTATGCCGAGCTTGGCCTCAATGTCGCGGCGCATCTCCTCGCTCCAGAACTCCGCGCCGAAGATGCCTGCCTTCAGTTTTATCCGCTCCCGCACGCCCGCGTCGATGATGGACTCCGCGAGAAAGGCGGCATAGGAGGGCGTGCAGCAGAGGATGGTGGCGGAAAGATCGCACATGAGCTGGATTTGCCGCTCCGTGTTCCCGGATGACATGGGCAGGGTCAGGGAGCCGACCTTGTGCGAGCCGCCGTTTAACCCGGGGCCGCCGGTAAAAAGCCCGTAGCCGTAGCAGACGTGCACCACGTCCTTGCGGCTGCCGCCGGCGGCGACAATGGCCCGCGCGCAGCATTCCTCCCAGATGTCCAGGTCCGGCTGGGTATAAAAGGCGACAACGCGCCTGCCGGTCGTGCCGCTGGTGGACTGGATGCGCACGGCCTGCTCCAGAGGCACGGCCAGAAGCCCGTACGGGTAGGCCGCGCGCAAATCGTCCTTGCAGAGCAAAGGAAGCTTCGGCAAGTCCTCCAGGGACTGTATATCCTCCGGCTTTACGCCTTTTGCATCCATCAGTCCGCGATAATAAGCCACATTTTCGTAAACCGTGCGTACCGCGTCCTTAAGACGTTTTGTCTGAAGAGCGAGCATCGCCTCTCTGGAGGCGCATTCCATTTCCCGCTGATAATAGTCCACAGTCGCGCCGCCTTTGTAGTTAAACGTTTCTTTTCAAAACAATGTTCCTGCATTTGCAGGTCATGACCACTTCGTCATTCTGGTTCAGGAGCTCGCAAAAAAAGCTCACCGTACCCCGATCCGGCCTGGATTTCGAGGGCTCGGCCTGCAGTACGGAAACGCGCATGCGCAAGGTATCGCCCGGACGCACCGGAAACAGCCAGCGTATCTCGTCCATGCCGGGAGAACCCAAGCTGGCCCTGCCTTCGGGCAGGACATTGCGCACGTAAATCCTCAAGGCCACGCAAATCGTCTGCCCCCCGCTCGCGATCAGGCCTTTGTATATGCTCTGCGCGGCCAGATCCGGGTCAACGTGGAAGTACTGCGGATCATATTCCCTGGCGAAGGCGATGATTTCCTCTTCTCCAAGACTGACGCTCTCGGCGAACTCATACGTCGCGCCGGGGACGTAATCCTCAAAAAAGCGCTCCTCGCGCGGAACGGCGAAGCTGGACAGGCTCATATTGTGTTCCCCGAAATGTTGTGCTAGAGTTTCAAAAGTCAAATCCCGTTCCGTTTCCTCATACAGTTATTCGCCGGATAGCTCAATACCGGAGAATGCCCAATTTAAGCAAACGGTTTTTCTTATGCAGCGCGGCGGTCTTGTTTCCCTTTTTCTGATTCTGGCGCTAACGTTTGCGGCCCAATCCGGACACGCGGCCAAGCCCCGCGCCTCGCAAAACCCCAAAGGTTCCCAGGCGGCAAAAAGCCAGACCCAGTCCAGGACAAGAGACGCCTCCGCACAGGACAACGAGGAACAACTGCAAAAGGGCGCGGCCGCCCGCGACGCCGGAGATTTCGGCACCGCCAAAAAAATTTTCCGGCCTCTGGCGGAAAAGGGGGACGACAACGCAAGTTTCGCTCTGGGGCTTATGGCCGCGCGCGGGGAAGGCGGGCAACAGGATTTCCGCGAAGCCGAGCGATGGTGGAACGCTTCCGCCGCATCCGGCAATCCGCTCTCCCAGTTCAACCTCGGTCTGCTCTATTACACGGGAGCCCTGGGGAACAAAAATTACGCCAAGGCCAAGGCGCTCTGGAGCGCGGCCGCCCTGCAGAAACAGCCGGACGCCCTCTACGGCCTGGGCATCTTGTTGGTGAACGGGGCCGAAGGCGTACCAAGAAACCTGGCGGAAGGCCTGAAAAATTTTGAACAGGCCGCGGCTTTCGGCCACGCCATGGCCGAATTTGAACTCGGCAACGCATACAATGCGGGCGAAGGGGTAAAAAAGGACAGGAAAAAGGCCGGGGAGTACTACAAAAAAGCCGCCGCCAAGGGTCTCGCGGAAGCAAAAACCGCCCTTGACGCAATGGACGCCGAAAAATAAAAGGAGCGTTCATGCCCGAAGCGTACAAGATTGGGGAAGCGGCCGCACTGCTGAACCTTAAAACGTATGTGCTGCGTTTTTGGGAAACCGAATTTCCGGATATCGCTCCCCTGCGCACGGACAGCGGCCGGCGCCTGTACAGCGAAGCCGACCTGGCCCTCCTTGAACGCATCCGGTTCCTTCTGCACGAGCGAGGGCTTACCATAGGCGGAGCGCGCAAGGTGCTGGCGGAAGAAAAAGAGCACGGGGTCCATTATGTTTTGGGCCCGCGCGGGGCACTGGCCGAACAAGACCCCCCGGCCCATCCTCCCTCGCGCTTTGAGCAGGAGCCAAAGGTCCTGGGCCGGACGGGAACCTCCTTTCCCGGAAGCATCCCGCGCCCCGGAGAAAGGGATCCCGGCCCGGCGGACATCCTCCCCGCCCGGGACGAAGAAGAGGAAAGCGAGGAAGGCGGGGATCTTTATCCCCCCGGCGCGGAAACGCGAACGGACCGGGGCGGGCAGTTCAGCCTGCCCGGCCTGGAAAAAATCCTCCCCCTGCTGCCGGACCTTCTGCGTAACCAGGGAGAGGAAGATTATGCGCCGCTTCCTTTCCAGAACCCCCCCGAACCCAGGGGAATGCTGCCCCTTTTCGGGGCGGCCCCTTTGCGGGAAACGACGCGCAAGCCGGCGGGCGGGGCTTTTTTCGGGAAACGGGACGGCCTCTCCGGGAAGTTTTTTCTTGTTGCCCTGGCTTCGGAACTGGAGGATATAGCCAGCATGTTGCGTCTAGGAACCACCTCTCCGGGAAAGGCCGGGCCTCCGTGATTCTCTCTCCTTCCCTGCTCTCGGCGGATTTCGGCTGTTTCGCGCGCGAGCTCGAAGATTTGGAAAAGGCCGGGATCACCTGGGCGCACTTTGACGTCATGGACGGGCGTTTTGTGCCCAATCTCACTTTCGGCGCGCCGATTGTCAGGCGTCTGCGCCAAACCAGCCGGCTTTTTTTCGACGTCCACCTCATGATCGAAGAACCCGAGCGCCACATCCGGGACTTTGCCGAAGCCGGGGCGGATATGCTCGTGGTGCATGTAGAGGCGGCCCGCCATCTGGACCGCACGTTGCGGGCAATACGGGAACTGGGCGTCAAGGCCGGAGCGGCCCTCAACCCGGCGACCCCGGTCCTCGCCCTGGAAAACGTCGTGGATCTGCTGGACATGGCCCTGATCATGAGCGTAAACCCGGGCTTTGGCGGGCAGACTTTCATACCCCGCAGCCTGGACAAGATCGAGGCTTTGGCCGCCCTGCTCAAAGAACGAAAAAGCCTGGCGCTGATCAGCGTCGACGGCGGCGTCGGTCCGGAAAACGCCCCGGAACTGCTGCGCGCCGGCGCGACGGTGCTGGTGTCCGGTTCGGCCTTTTTCAGTCATCCGCCTTACCGGGATCGGCTGCTGGATTTCGAACGGGCCGCCGCAAAGGAGACATGATGCCCACAAGCAAAGAATTAGCCGACGCCCTGCGCGTTCTCGCCATGGACGCGGTGGAAAAGGCCCGTTCCGGCCATCCCGGCGCACCCATGGGCATGGCCGACATGGCGGAAGTCCTGTGGAACGATTTCCTCAAACACAACCCGGCCAATCCCGGCTGGCGCGACCGGGACCGCTTCGTGCTCTCCAACGGGCACGCTTCCATGCTCTTGTACGGCCTGCTCCACCTGAGCGGCTATGATTTGAGCATAGAGGACATAAAGAGCTTCCGCCAGCTTCATTCAAAAACTCCCGGACACCCGGAGCGCGGGCTCACGCCCGGAGTGGAGGCAAGTACCGGCCCGCTGGGGCAGGGCTTTGCCGCGGCCGTGGGACTGGCCCTGGCGGAGCGGCTGCTGGCGGAGGAATTCAACCGCCCCGGCCTTGAGATTGTCGACCATTATACCTATGTGTTCATGGGCGACGGCTGCATGATGGAGGGGCTCTCGCACGAGGCCGCATCCCTTGCGGGCACACTGGGGCTCGGCAAACTGATCGCCTTTTGGGACGACAACGGCATCTCCATTGACGGAGAAGTGGACGCATGGTTCGCCGACGACACCCCGGCGCGCTTTAAGGCGTACGGCTGGCGCGTGCTGGCGGATGTGGACGGCCATGACCGTGAAGCCGTGAAAAAAGCCGTAGCCAGGGCCAGGCGCGACAAAAGCAAACCCTGCCTTATCTGCTGCCGCACGAAAATCGCTTTTGGCGCCCCGGGCAAGGAGGGCAGCGCGCAAAGCCACGGCGCGCCCCTTGGCGAAGATGAGGGCAAGGCAACCCGCAAACGCTTGGGCTGGAGCCACCCGGCCTTTGAAATTCCCGCCTCCGTCAAGGCCGCCTGGGACGCGCGCCGCAAGGGCAAGGCGGCGGAAAAACGCTGGAATGAACGCATGAGCGCTTATGCCGCGGCCTGGCCGGACGAGGCCGCGGAATTCGAACGACGCATGCAAGGGGTCCTCCCCGCCGGGTTTGAGGAGAAAATTTCCGCCTATGTCGCGGCGGCCCTGGAAACCGGCCAGACCAAGGCCAGCCGCATGGCCTCCAAAGATCTGCTCGACCGCATGGCCCCTCTGTTGCCGGAACTGCTCGGCGGCGCCGCCGACCTGAGCGCCTCGGTGGGCACCAGATGGGACACGGCGACGGACATCGCCCGCGACAGGTTCAAGGGACGTTATATTTCCTACGGAGTGCGCGAGTTCGGCATGGGCTGCATAATGAACGGTCTGGCCCTGCACGGGGGCTTCATCCCCTATGCGGGAACCTTCCTGGCGTTCGCGGATTACGCCAAAAGCGCCATGCGCATGGCAGCGATGATGCGCCTGCGCGTCGTCTGGGTGCTTTCGCACGATTCCATCATGGTCGGCGAGGACGGCCCCTCGCATCAGCCGGTCGAACAACTGGCCATGCTGCGCTCCACGCCCGGCATGGACGTCTGGAGGCCCTGCGACGCCATCGAATGCGCCTTTGCCTGGCAGTCCGCCCTGAAACGCGAAGACGGCCCCACCTGCCTCGTCCTCTCCAGGCAAAATCTCTCCCCGGTCGCGCGCGGGGACAAAACCATCGCGAACATCGCGCGCGGGGCTTATGTGCTCAAGGAGAGCAAGGGCGAGTTCCCGGAGGTCATCCTTATAGCCACCGGTTCGGAAACGCAGCTTGCCTTGGCCGCGGCCGAAGCCCTGGAGAAAAAGGAGCGGCGCGTGCGCGTGGTTTCCATGCCTTCGTCAGAGGTTTTCGAGCGCCAGAGCCGGGAATACCAGGAAAGCGTCCTTCCCCACGAAGTGCGCTGCCGGGTGGCCGTCGAGGCGGCCGGGCCGGATTTCTGGCGCAAGTACGTCGGCTTGGACGGCGCCGTGGTGGGTATGCACAGTTTCGGAGAATCCGCCCCCGGCCCTGCGGTTTACGATTATTTCGGGTTTTCCGTACCCAAGGTGCTGGAAGCGGTGAAGCTGGCCTGCCGTCACTGCGGGTCCAAAGAATGACCGGCGTCATGTCAAGCGGCAATTTCAAGCGTAAAACGCTCTAAGGAGCGGACCCTGAGCACGGATCCGACATCGCAGCCGACAGCCGCAAACGGCACCGCCCTGGCCGCAGGACGCGGCTTCGGGGTGGTGCGCCGTCTGGCTTTTATCGCCATGGGCCTGACCTTCGGCCTGTCCGTGCTGGTTTCCATCTACCTCGGCAACGCCGCCCGCGAAACCCTGATCCGCAAGAACCACAACTTCGCCTCCCTCCTGGCCGTCAACCTGAACAGCCAGATTTTCCGCCGCTTCGCCCTGCCCACGCGCTTCATCTTCGGGCGCGTGCTTTTGAGCAACCCGGAGCAGTACAGGGGGCTTGACCAGGTAGTCCAGTCCATCATCCAGGACTTGCAGGTGGAAAACCTGCGCATTTACGCCGAAGACCACACGATCGTCTATTCCATAAACCCCGAAGAACCGGGAGACACCGGCACGGCCCCGTCTTCCGTCGACCGCGCCGCCAAAGCCCCGGGGCCGATCTTCGACATTGAGGAAACCCTGCCCTATCACCTGGCTTTTTTCAAAGTTTCCCTGCCGAAGAACACTTATCGCCTGCGCACCACCTACCTGATGCGCGCCCCCCCCGGCTACGCGCCGGACGACGAACCCGTCCCGGTCATGGGCATCCTGGAATTTTCCCAGGACATCACCCCGGACATGGAGAGCGCCGTGCATTTCCAGCAGTTGGCGCTGGTGGTTACGCTGCTCGGCTCCGGCACGCTCATGGTGCTCCTGCTCTTTCTGGTGCGCCGCGCCGAGCACGCCATCGCCCTGCGCACAGCCGAGGAGCAACGCCTGCTCTCCGAGCTGCACCAGAGCGAAAAACTGGCCGGCATGGGCCGGGTCGTGGCCAGCATCGCCCACGAGATACGCAATCCCCTGGGAATAATTTCCTCCAGCGCCCAGTTTCTTCTCGACCATTCCAAAGAGGAAAACACGGGCACGAACAAGATTCTCCAGGCCATCTACGACGAGGCGAAACGCCTTACGCGCACCGTAAGCGATTTTCTGGACTACGCCCGCCCGAAGCAGCCCAAACAGGACGCGGTGCGGGTGGGGGCGGTCCTGGATCAGGCCCTGTCCTTTCTCATGCCCGAGCTGAACGCGCTGGCGATAAGCGTGACCCGCGCCGGGGAAGAGGACGCCGGATTCAGGGCGCGCGGCGACAAGGATCTCCTCTACCGCGCCTTCTACAATATCATCAGCAACGCCGCCCAGGCCATGGTCCGGGGAGGCGATCTGACCATCACTCTGGAGAGGCTTGCGGCGGACGCGCAGGGCAGGCGCGCGACCGTTCTGTCTTTTCAGGATTCCGGCCCGGGGTTTCCCGAGGAAAACATGGGCAAACTGCTCGATCCCTTTTTCACCACCAAAGACGACGGCACAGGCCTCGGCCTGCCCATCGTGAACAGTATCATAACCAGCCACGGCGGGAGCCTTGAACTTTTCAACGCCGCGGAAGGAGGAGCCGTGGCGCGCGTGACCCTGCCCGGCATGCGGGACGCGGAATAACAAAACGGTGACGACATGTCCGACGAACAAAGCCGCCTTCTGCTCATTGACGACGAAAAAAACTATCTGCTGATCCTGGAGACCCTGCTTCAGGACGCGGGCTACCCGGTCACGGCCATCAGCGACCCGGAAAGCGCCCTGGCCTTTCTGGACGAATCCGAGGTGGACGTAGTGATCACGGACATGAAAATGCCCAAGCTGTCCGGGAAAGACGTGCTGGCTCACGTCAAGCGGGATTATCCGCACATTCCCGTCCTGGTGATGACCGCTTTCGGCTCCATAGACAACGCCGTGGACCTCATGAAAGCGGGGGCCTTTGATTACGTCACCAAGCCTTTTTCCAACGACGAACTGCTGCTCGCCGTGCGCAAGGCCGCCGAACTCTCCAAGGCCCACCGCCAATACCGACTCCTGCACGAGAACCTGGAGGAGCGTTTCGGCCTGCATCGCGTCATCGGCATAAGCAAGGGCATCCGCAATGTGCTGGCCCTGGTGGACAAGGCCGCCCCCAGCAAAAGCAACGTGCTGATCAGCGGGGAGTCCGGCACCGGCAAGGAGCTTGTGGCCCGCGCCCTGCATTTCGCCTCGCCGCGCAAGGACGGCCCCTTCATCAGCGTGAACTGCATGGCCTTAAATCCGGGCGTGCTGGAAAGCGAGCTTTTCGGGCATGAAAAAGGCTCGTTCACCGGGGCTGTGGCCATGCGCCGGGGACGCTTCGAACTGGCGCACGGCGGCACCCTTTTTCTGGACGAGATAGGCGAGCTTACGCACGACATGCAGGTCAAGCTCCTGCGCGTGCTGCAGGAGCGCCGGTTCGAGCGCGTGGGCGGCAGCGGGGAAATAGATGTGGACATCCGCGTGGTCACGGCCACCAACAAAAACCTGCAACAGGAGGTGGAGCGGGGAAATTTCCGCGAGGACCTGTATTACCGCCTGAACGTCGTATCCATAGACCTTCCCCCCCTGCGCGAACGGCGTGAGGACATCCCCCTGCTCCTCGTCCATTTCATGGAAAAAATCGCGGCGGAGAGCAATCTGCCGCGCAAAAGCATCAGCCCGGAGGCCTTGGAATACCTTTCCGGCTATGAATGGCCGGGGAACATCCGCCAGCTTGAGAACGTGGTGGAACGCTGCATGATCATGGTCGGCGGAGACGCCATCGGCGCGGAGGATCTGCCCCCGGAAGTGAAGGACGAGGAAAGCCAGCTCAAAAACGCCCTGGATTTGCTGCCGGCGGAAATGAATCTGGCCGACACCCTGGACAGGCTGGAAGCGGCGATTATCCGCCGCGCCCTGGCCAGGGCCGATTTCGTCCAGACCAAAGCCGCCGAGAGCCTCGGCATCTCCAAAAGCCTGCTGCAGTATAAGCTGCGCAAATACAGCATAACCGGACATTAGAGCCGATTCACTCTGGAAACGCGATCCGCTCTGCATCGTACTCCCGCCAGTAAAGATACCCGTTCCATGCCCTGGCCACAGTTTGCGCGCGGGTTATTTCTCAATCAATTCATGCGCGGTCAGTTTCCCTCGTCGGCATCTTTGGCCGATTCCCGCAGTACGGTCATGTTGGCGGGCGAACAGGAGGGATCGGGAGGCGTCCCCTTTTCCGGCATGTGCAGGGTAAGCTGCGGGAAAGGTATGTCTATGCCGTTTTCCGCGAAAAGGCGTTGAATGCTGAAGCGCAGGGCGGACAATGCCGCTCCGGCATTGTCCAGATCGTCGATGAAGACGTGGAGCGTGAAATCCAGGGAATTCGCCCCGAAATCGCTGAACAAAACCGTCGGATAAGGAAACGTCAGCACATGCGTCTGGCCGCGGGCGGCCTCGAGAAGCAGCTTTTCCACCAGGGCGGTGTCCGAGCCGTAAGCCACGCCCAGCGTTACAGTGCGCCGCACCGTGCGGTTGTTGCGCGTCCAGTTGGTGAACTGTCCGGCCATGATCGCCGAGTTCGGCACGAAGACCATGGCCCGCTCGGCGGTTTCAATGGTGGTGGAGCGGATGTTGATGGCCCTGACCGTGCCCGCGGCGCCGGCCACTTCCACATAGTCACCGACCAGGATGGTGCGCCCGAAGATAAGCATGAGCCCGCTGACCAGATTGTTGAACAGGTTCTGCATGCCGAAGCCTATGCCCACGCTCAGGCCCCCGGCCACCACGGCCAGGCTGGTGAAGTCCACGCCCAGCAGGGCAAGGGCGACGACGGCGAACAGCGCCCAGAAGCCGTAACGCAGCATGGTCCCGAGCGGCGGGATGACCCCGGGCTCGATATTGGGCAGGCGGGCCGGGAGATGTTCCAGAGAGGCCCTGCCCAAGCGGATGAAAGAACGGAAAAGGAAAAAAAGCAGAACGATGAGCAGGAGTCTGGAAAAGTCGAAGGAAGCCTCGCCCACCGTGTAGCTGGTGCCGAGGAACTGCCGCAGAATGTGCCTCGCCCCCGGCGCGACCCAGACCCAGGGAACGGCGCAAAGCAGGGAGAGGAGCCATGCCAGGGGGACGGACGCGGCCTGGGCCACGGCGTTACCGATCGGGCGCTCCCGCGCGTCAAAGACCCTCCCGGCCAGGGCGGCGAAGATGTTCATCAGGGAACTGCCGAGGCTTAAACTGTTGATCAGGGTGAAAAGCAGGATGAAAAGCAAGACGCCAAGGCGCGCATAGCCGAACCCCGCCGCCAGCAGCGAGGCCAATCCGAACCAGACGGAACAGATATGGGCGAAAGCCTCCAGGAGGGGAAGCTTCCCGCCTCCCTTGCGGTGTTTGCGGGAAAAGAAGGTCAGCGCCAGAAAGAGAAGCATGGCCGCCGCCCACAGCATGCCCAGCACGCGCGCGGGGGGATCGGAAAAAAGCAGGAACACGCCGAAGAAAGCCGGAGGCAGCAGGCGCATGAGGGGGGAAGAGACGGAGGCGAGTTCCGGGCGCACGGTCACGCGCAGGCGCCAGGTCAGCGAAGCCGTCCCGGCGACAAGGAGCAGCCCGCCCAGAAGGGCGAAGCCGAAATAGAGAATCCCGTACTGGTTCGCGGCGGCCGCGAGCACGCCGAGGCCCAGTCCCATGCAGACCAGGGCGCGGACCAGCCTGCGCAGCCAGGCCCCACGCCACTGCAGAGGCAGGATGAAGACGCCCCGCGCCCCGACAAAGCCCAGCACGGCCATGACGAACACATGGAGCAGAAGAGTTTTGCCGGCATCCTGCCATTCCTCCGCGCTTTGCGGGTAGGCGAAACTCAGACGCGAGGGAACGGAGGATATCCAGTCCGCGAGCATGGCCGGAGCCGAAGCCGGAACGCCGGGACCGGCGGGGCTCAGGTAGTAGTTCTGCCAGATGTCCACCAGGCTGCCGTCTATGTCTTCGATGGAGCGCTCGATTCTGCCAAGAAGAGTTTTAGCCGGGGTGAGGAGGATGTCCAGACGCTCCGCCAGAAGGGCAAGCTTTTTGGAGGCGACGCCCAGGGCGCGGGTATATGCCTCGCGTTCCGACTCCTTTGCGGCGCCGCCATCCGCCGCGCTGTCCCGGACGACGTCTCCCATATCCTTTTGCAGACCGGACACTTCCTCTCGCCGCTGTTGCACGGCAAGGGCAATCTGTTCCATGGGGGATATATTGTCCCGCAGGGCCTCGCGCAGACTGTGCATCTGGCGCGCCAGGGCAAGCTGTTCGGCCGGATGTCCGCGCGAGGCCTGAAACAGTCCGGAAAGCCTGGAAAAACGCACGCGCGTATTGCGCAGGCCCGCTTCCAGGGCCTTGCTCAGTTCTTCCGCCCGCTTGCGCAGGTTCTCGGCTTCGTCGGTCAGCGCCGCCAGGTCTCCGGCCCTGGCGCTCCACATGCGGCTTAAGCCGCCGTCGCCGGGAGCCTCCGGCTCGGGGGCGGCCGCGCCTGCGGGGAGAGAGGACAAAAGACAGCAAAGCAGGGCAAAGGCCGCGAAAAGCCTCCCGGCCCGGAGACCTTCCTTCACGTGACCTTCCGGCCGGACAAAGGGCGATAAAGGTAAAACCGGCATTCCAGCCTCTCCTGATAACTTTGAAAATATTAAACCGCCCTGCGGGGATTTGCCAGCAAATCCTCACAGGGCGGATAGATTTTTTCAATGTTGATCTGTGCCTGCATCAGTCCCGGTCGCGGACGACCAGGCCTTACTTGACCAGATACGGTACAAACCGGGTCCAGAAATAGACTTCGGGGTGGAGGGGAGAAGTCCCGGTCCCCGCAGCCACGCCGCTGTGTTGCGAACTCCCCAGGGGGAAGAAATAGCGGCTGGTGTGGAAGAGGACTTCCGCCGTATTGCGGAAAACTTCGGGTTCGAAGATCGTTCTCATGACGTGCTCCTGGTTTTGCAAGTTTAGCCGGGGCCGGTTTCAGCCCCGAAAACCCTTGAGCACTTTCCGTGCCAATCTGAATTTTTAAAAAATATTCCATTATTACAGGATGTTCAAATAAAACAACAGGGAGAAAGGACGCAGGGCCACCCCTTGTTGGTGATATGTATCACCAGAAAAGAAACGGCCAACTATTTCGAGTACAGGCGGAGATGGCAAAATATGGTGAAAAATAGAACCAAAGGTGATAATTGTCACCGGGCTGTCGGCCGACGCAAGAGACAAAGGCCGGTCGCCGGGCTGAAAGCGAAGCTTTCAGCCGGTACCAATATGCTCCCTACCGGCCGCAACTGGCATCAGCGTTAAGCGGCAGGGCGGAGCGGCGGAGGGACTGCCCGATGAGGTCCATCACCTTGGAGTATTCGATGGGTTTTCCGAGATGCCCGTCCCTCCCCGCCACCGCCACCATCTGCAAGTCCTCCGCGAAGACGTCGGCCATCAGCGCAATGACGGGAACGGCGTCGGGACGTTGCAGCGCCCTGTCTCCCCGTACTTGCGCGCGGTTATCGACCGGATAAACGCTCGATTTCTTCAGGAGTGAGGCCGGTTGCCTTGGCGATCACGGATATAGGAAATCCTTCTTTCAGCAGATTCAAGACAACCTTGGCCGTGCCTATAGCCTCGCCTTCGGCCCTG
>JAITRF010000041.1 GCA_031288535.1 Desulfovibrio sp.
TCCCGGTTCTGTTCCCGCTGTTCGGCGGACAGCTCCGTGATCAGGGCCATGATCAGAGCGCCGGGCGCGGGAAGCGTCGTCCAGCCGTCAAGAGCCGCCAAAGCCGCTGCATTGGGTTGAGCCAGCCGGGGCAAATCTCCCCGGATCAGGTTGACGGCATCGCTGAAGCTCTGTCCCTCGCCCACGGCATTCACCAGCAGGTAGTCCACCAGGGACGAATCGATATTTTTCGCCTTGGCCTCTTCTAACAGCTTGTCGTACTGCTGCCGGTCGAAACCGGGAAGGGAGGTCAAAGCCGGGGGGATGGTAACGCCGCTCATCCGGTACGCTCCTTGTTTCGTTACAGGCTCACGCCAGATTCGGAGCGGAGTTCGTCAGCAGGGCGGTTTGCATTTCCGCGTTGCTTTGCACGATTTCGCCCACATCCGCCATCAACTCGCTGACGCGCTGCATCAGGGTTTCCATAAAATCCGTTTCCGTTTCGATGGCCGTCGCGATACGCTCCAAAATGGCCTCCAGTTCTTTCTGGTCCGCCTGGGTCATGGCAATGTCGTAGCTGTATGTGGCGTCTATGCCCGAGGTTACGCCAAGGGCGACGCTGTTGGCCGCATTGGCCATACTGGTGACCTTGGAGGTCATGCCGACGATCTGCGTGACTTTCTCCGCGATTTCCGCGGACTTGGCGGCGGTTTCCGCGGCTTTCGCCCCGGCCCCGGCAACGCCGGCGCCCAGGCTGAGGGCGCAAGCGACGAGGGTAATAGCCATTTCCGTGGCAAAACCTATCCACTGCGCGGTCTCCTCGCTCGCCCCGCACTGTTTGGCCAGTTCGGTGATGCCGGCGGCAATGCTGTATTTTCCGTCCGACGCCTCGCTGACGATACTGTTGACGGCCATAACCGTCAGGAGCACCCCGGCCGCGATCAGCAGAGGATTGCCCGTGACCGCGCCGAGGGCCGTGGTGGCGATGGCGGCAATGGCCCCGAGAATCATGCCGATGATCTTGAAAGCCTTGAGGAATCCGCTCAGGCTATCTTTTTCCTTCATGGTCTCCAGATTTTTCTGGATGTCCTCAAGTTTTTTGGCATTGGCCTCGTCGCGCTCGGCGGCCCTGGTCTGCAAGGTTTCCAGACCGCTCTTGACGGCCGCCTGACGTTCTTCCGCGCCTAAGGCCTGCACCAGCACGTCCAGGGAAATTCCCCCCATTTTGCTGGGGGCCAGCTCCGGCAGGAACAGAGCGAAAATGTTCGTCTTGTCGACGCCCGTTCCGGTCGGGGGAAGAGATCCGGTACTCCCGCCCGTTCCGCCGGCGTTTCCGCCGTTTTCGTCAGAAGGCGCGTACACCGGGGTGGCGCCCTGGGGGGGATCAATGGTCAGACTCACGGCAGTTCCCCCTTGTCCAGCAGGTCAAGCACGGCCTGCGCCCGCGCGCGGTATCCGGCGTGTTCGGCGTTGTCCTTGTCTCCGATATCCAAAGCCGCGCGGAAAAGGGCGGCGGCGTTTTCCTTGTCGCCCAGCTTCAGCCAGCACAGCCCCCCATGCACCAGAGGCGCGGGGTTGGCGAGGCTGCCGGCCACTCCGGCCAAGGCGTAAGCGTCAATAGCAGCGGCCAGGTCGCCGTTCATCTGCCGGCAGCCGGCCAGACCGAGCCAGAAGCGCTCGTCGCCGTTGTCGTACAGGCACAGGGCCTTGAACATGGTTTCCGCATCCTTGAAATTTCCGGAACCATATAATGAATGCGCCAGTCCATAACCGGCCTCAAGGGCTTCTTTGCCCACGCCGGCCGCATCGGCCAGGGTGGCGCCGCCCAACAGGGCGTCGATCATGCCCGCGGCTTCCTGTGGGGTAATTTCGCTGCCGGTACTCATGCAACACTCCTTGCGGTTAAAAATATCCAAGGGAAAGCGCCTCCGCCTCCACGCGCCCCGACCGGTCCGGCCGCAGCCCGTTCCTCCAGTCCCGCCGTCCTTCCCTGTGCCGGCGCGGCGCAAGCGCCGCGCCGGCTTTTACCCTCAACGCACCTTGGCCAGTTCGGCCAGGGTCTGGTTGCCCTGCTGGATGGCCGAGTTGCCGCCCTGCAGGTAGGAATTGTACTGGCCCATGTAATCCTGCACAAAAACCATCAACTGCTGGGTGTTGCTCCCGATCTTGTCCAGATGGGACTGGAGCGAGGTGATGGCCACATCCCATTCATCCTTATTGTGCAGACGATCACCGCCGGTCTGATCGATGGCCAGCCCGTTCTGCTTCATGTACGTCTCCATTTCCACCGACATTTCAGTGACTTCCTTGTCGCCTTTCGCCGCGGCGTCCGCCTTGAGCTGGCGGGCCTTCTGGAGCATGTCGGAAACCTTTTTCTGCTCCGCCTGGGAATCCTCAATCTGTTTGATATAGTCCATGGCTCCGTTCTTGCTCGCTTCGGCCAGCGCCAACTGAAGCTTGGCGAACTGGAACTGCAGGCTCCCGGTGGAGCCGAGGTCGATGGAAGAGGTGATGCCGGAAATGCTGCTGACGCTGCTCATTGCCTTGCTCCTTCAGTACGGTTTGCCGGGGCTTTGCCCCACTCCTCATTATTCATACCCGAACCGCGTCAGACCTGCCGCGCCCGCTCGGGGCATCAGCCTTGCCCGCTCCTTCCGCCTGGGCAACCCTGGCCTTCCCGGCCTGACGCGCGTCGTCCTTGGCTTTTGCCAAGGCGGCTTCCAATTCCGGCGGGAGTTTTTCTGCGAGGGCGCCGCGCAGATCGTCCGCCGTGATTCTGGCGTCCTTGAGCAGGCCGTCAAAACGGGCGTTCAGCCGCGACCATTCATCTTTGAGGCCGGCGAGAGCGCGATCCTGTTCCTGTATGTCCTTTTCCGTAAAAGCCATGTGTCTCCTCCTGTGTGTTTATTCCACATTCGCAATATTCGTGCCTTCAACACATAAATAAACCATAATAAACATCACGGCAATCAGCATGACGGGGCGCTGCAGGGCTGACGCATCTTATTGCGTCAGCCCTGCGGCGTGCGCAAGCACTGCCTGAAGCCGCAGGCTTCGTAAGAAGCAAAGCGGCTTTGCCGCCGCCGCGAATCTCAAAGGCGTGTATCATAATATCCTCAATTAATAATATAAAATTTTAGATGCGTCAGCCCTGCGGGGCGCGGACGGATGGCTGCCGAACCGCAATTTCGCCTTGTTGCATCAGGATGTTCCGGAAGAAAAGCAAATGCCGTGCCAAAAAAAATATCTTGTAAAATCAAGGTATCGGACATGCAAGAAATCCTGTCCCTACCCAAAAGCCAACGAATCAGGCAAGAAATAAAACTTTGTTGGCAGTCAACGAATCAAGCAAGAAATAGAACTTTGTTGGCAGTCGCGGGGCGCGACCGATGCCGGAAATTTATTATAGTCGGTCCTGAAAAACTATTCAATATGCCGATATTACGTTATCTTTTTATGGTTCCGCATGTTTTTCCGATTCCGGCATCTCTATTATAGCGGATATTAGCACGGCGCTACCGGCAAATCAATGACCCGCCGGAAAAATAGCCATGCCGCCGATTACGGCCACCTCCGCATCTTGTTCGATTTTCACACCGAAACTGCATCCATGCGGGTTTGATGTTTGAAACGTGGTACATTTCTTGCTTGCCGGTTTTCGTGCCGTTCATCGGAAATTTTTTTATGGTTTGCTTCCGGGTTGCGGCCAACAGGGGGCGAGCCGGTATCGGCCGGAGGCTTTGCCTTCGGCCCCCCGCGAAAGCGCGGGCGGCATCGGCCGCCGTCGTATGGCGCTGAAGCGGGCGCGCCTTTCCGCATTCAAACCCTTTTGAACGAACCCGGCCTGATCCTCTTCAAGGACAGGACTGACGCATCTTTTTATATTGTTAATTAAGGATATTACGATACACACCTTTGAGATTCGCGGCGGCGGCAAAGCCGCCTTGCTCCTTACGAAGCCTGCGGCTTCGGGCGATGCTGGCGCAATAAGATGCGTCAGCCCTGCTTCAAGGAGTTTGCCACTTGACGCAAGGCTTTGCCTTGCATATCGTTCGGCGGTCCCTCTCTTCGGGGAAAAGGCAATATTCCCGGCGTCCACGCGCCGGGGCGGAGCCGGCTGTGGATTGAAATACGCCGACGTCATCGGCCGGGACGGTCCCCGTCCCGTTGCGACAAGGTGAGATTTACATGGCTGTTGATTTTTCCATACACGCGCCCTATCCCGGCGCACAGGGCCAGACGGGCGGCGCTTCAGGAACGCAGGCCGCTTCCGGCGTCTTCATGGGCCGTGCCGCCGCCGTTGTCGACAACCCGATGTCCCTGCTGGCGAATGCGGCCGAGGAGCTGACGTTTTCCGTCGACACTACGGACGAATTCGCGCTTTCCGAACGGGAAGAGGAAGACAAGGCGCCCAAAGCGCGGGAGGAACTTCTCCGACTGTACAAGGAACTTATGCATCAGGCCGGGAAAAGCGGGGAACTGAACCGGCTGGTGGACCAACTGCGCAATTCCGTGAGCAAAAGCGAGGTGGCGCGCCAGACAAGGGAACGGTTTCCTGATCCCAGCGACGCCTATGCCGCCCTGGACCATGCCCTGGAAGAACTGGAAAGGGAAGGCGCTTCGCGGGAGTGCCTCCGGGCGGTAAAAGACGCGCGGGATGATATCCTCACGAATGAAGGTCCCGCCGTCAGAGCGGGAATACAGGCCATGCTCTCCGCGCAGGGCTACCGCGACCTGGACGGCGGGGACGCCCTGCGCGGGCTGTACCGGCGCGCAGTATGCGACTTTTCCGGCGTCAACGAACTGTTCAACCATATCCTGGACAAGTACGGGCAGGACAAGTTCGACCAGGCCATGAACTTTCTCACGCGCACGCTGAGTTCGGATTTATCCGCCGACGTCCCGAGCATGGAAAAAGCCCATTTGGAAAACGTCAACGCCAACCTGGGACTGGTCCGCCTGGTCCAAAGCGCTTACGCCCAGTGCGTCAAGGTCATGGACCGCTGGCGGGATGTGCACGGCATCGAAGATTGCCGGCTTGACGCGCGGACGCTGCTTGGGAAAATATTGGCGTTGCGGGAAGAAAACTTTCTCGGCGCCGCCAGTTTTGAACGCATGGCGGCCGAAGCCGGCCCGCCGGACATTGAACGTGAAGTGCTGTTTCTTCAAGAACTTATGCGGATGACCCGGTCTTTGCCGTCTCAGCTTTTCGACGGGCACGGCGGATATATGAAGGTGCTCGAAGCCGTTCAGGACGCCGTTGACAACGCAATCGGACGAGAAGACGCATTTTACGCGGCCAAGGGGGAATAGCCCATGGCATTGGAACATGAAATCGCGCAGTTCGGCCGGCGCATGGGCATCGCCGATCTCGCGTTCTCGCCCGAGGGCATGATGGCTCTTGAGGTTGAGGGCATAGGGCGGGTCTGCTTTGAGCGCGGGCCGGAAAGCGTGCTGGTGTATCTCGCCCGTCCCGCCCCTCCGTACGACAGCGACATGCCCCGCCGTATCCTGGCTGCCTGCCACTACGGCAAAGCCCACCCCATCCCGTTGAGCGGAGGGATGCACAAGGGCCAGGCCATCCTGCTCACCCGCATGCCGGAACGCAACGCCACCGCGGCCTCCCTGGAGAATGCCGTAAATTACTTGACACGGCAGATGAACGGCATATTCTGAAATTATAGATTTTCGCATGGAAATCCGTACATCAGCGGCTGTCGCCGTGACATTCCGCAAACGACACGGCGACAGCCGCCCGGCGAAACCGGGCGCGCCGCCGCAGGCAGAGTAAGCCGGTCGGGACAGCCAATCCGGCCGCCGATACCCCGCATTGAAAAGTAACTTTTCAGTGCGGGTATCCGTAACGCCAACCGCAGAGGAAACATGCCGCGAAGCATAGGCATTTTCGACACCAGCATCGGCATCCAGAGCGTGCTCTCGAACGAGGCGGGCAATGAGAACATGCCGCCGGCCAGACCTTTGGCGACCACTGTCATGGCCGAGGCCGGGCTTGGAGAACTGTACCTGCCCAATAACGCGGACCGCATGATTGAAGCCGCGCTGTGCCCGGAGGTGGGCGACGGCACGATTTTGCAGCCCGACGTTTTCACGGCCAACCTGCAAGGCAGCCTCGCCGCCCTCCAGGACTCCAGGAACGCGGACGTGCGCGCCTTCGCGCGTAAAGACCTGGCCCCGATGCTGGAAGACACCGCGCTGCTTCAAGCCTACGTCGGGCTGATGGTCGGCGGGTAAGGCCATGTCGCGGCCTTCATCCACGCTGACGACGGAGCAACGCCACACCCTCAATGTTCTGGGGTACCTGTTCCTGCGCATGGGACAGTTCGAGAGGGCGAAGCGCGTATTTTCCGCCCTGTCGGCGCTTGACCCGGACGACATGTGGGCAAGGCGCAACCTTGCGGCCATTGACGTCCATGACGGGGACGGGGCCTCGGCCCTGCGGCATCTGCAGGCTTCCACAGGCGGGGAACCGCTGTCCTCCCGTGATGCCGCGCTGCATCTTCTGCGGGCCAGGGCGCTGTGGCTGGAAGGAAGAAAGGACGAGGCGCGCCGCGCCGTCGATGCGTTCACGAGTCTGGCGGGGAAAGGCGGGTGAACGTTTTAAGTTACGCGCGTCGGAGCGTGCGGGGTATAACCAGGTATAACGACCTTACCCTGGTTCTTCTGTTGCTGGCCGTCATCGCCATGATGATCATGCCCATGCCGACCCAGCTCGTGGACACGCTGATCGGCGCCAACATGGCCCTGTCCTTCATCATGCTCATGATGTCCATGTACGTGAAGACGGCCCTGGACTTTTCCTCGTTTCCCACCATGCTGCTGTTTACCACCCTGTTCAGGGTCGGTCTGAACATCACCACCACCCGCCTTATTCTCCTGCAGGCGGATGCCGGGGAGATCATCTTCACCTTCGGCGAATTCGCCGTGGGCGGCAATTTTGTCGTGGGCGCCGTCGTGTTCCTGATCCTGACCATCGTGCAGTTCCTGGTCATAGCCAAAGGCGCCGAGCGCGTGGCCGAGGTCGGCGCGCGCTTCACGCTGGACGCCATGCCGGGCAAACAGATGTCCATTGACGCCGACATGCGGGCCGGAGTCATCGACATGGAAGAGGCCCAGCGCCGCCGCGAAAGGGTCAGCCTGGAGAGCCAGATGTACGGGGCCATGGACGGCGCGATGAAGTTCGTCAAGGGCGACAGCATCGCGGGCATGATCGTCGTGGTGGTCAACATCGTTGGCGGCACCATCATCGGCGTGACGCAAAACGGCATGACCGCCGGGGAAGCGCTCCAGCTTTACGGGGTTCTCACCATAGGGGACGGGCTGGTTTCCCAGATCCCCTCGCTGCTGGTTTCCATCTCCGCCGGCATCCTGATCACCCGTTCCGGCGACACGGACCAGCATATCGGCGCTCAGATAGGCGGGCAGATATTTTCATACCCCCGCGCCCTGATGATGGCCGGAGGCATGGTCTTTCTGTTCGCCCTGGTGCCGGGTTTTCCCAAACCGCAGCTGTTCACTCTGGCTTTTGCCCTGTTCGGGTTCGGGTATGTGCTCAAAAGCATCATGGACATGCCCGGGGAATACGACCCCAAGGCCGAACTGGACAAGTCCCTGACCCCGACGGTCAAACCCGGAACAGCGGCGCAAGCGCAGGGCAAAGAGGAATTCGCGCCCACTATCCCAATTATTCTTGACATTTCCGAAGGGCTGGGCGCCTGTCTCAACTACGATTCGCTCAATTCGGAGCTGGCCGCCCTGCGGCGGGCGTTGTACTTCGACCTGGGCGTGCCGTTTCCCGGCATCAACATCCGGCCGAACACAGGCATGCCGGGACTGTCGTATACGTTGCACGTGAACGAAATTCCCATGTCCCGCGGCGTTCTGGAGAAGGATATGGTGCTGGCCCGCGACAGCATCGACAATCTTGCCCTCCTGGGCGTGGCGGCCACGCGGGGCGAGGACTTTCTGCCGGACGTGGAAACCGTATGGGTGCCCAAGGCGCAACAGGGGCAACTGATCAGGGCGGGGATTACCTGCATGGATCACGCCCGCATCCTGGCCTACCATCTTTCCCTTGTTCTGTCCCGCCACGCCGACTCCTTTCTGGGCATGCAGGAAACCAAATACCTGCTGGACAAAATGGAAGAGCGGTCGCCGGACCTCGTGCGCGAGGCCACCCGCCTTCTGCCGGTGCAGCGCGTGGCCGAAATTTTCCAGCGACTGGTGCAGGAACGGGTGTCCATCCGGGATTTGCGCAGCATACTCGAAGCGCTCATCGAATGGAGCCCGAAAGAGAAAGACACGGTGATGCTCACCGAATACGTGCGAAGCGCCCTGCGCCGGCAGATCAGCTACATGTATTCCAAGGGACAGAACCTGCTGCCGGCCATCCTCATGGACCCGTCCGTGGAGGAAACCGTCAGGAAGGCCATCCGGCAGACATCCGCCGGGGCATTTCTGGCCCTTGACCCGGACGTCACGCAAAAATTCATAAGCGCCGTCGGCGCCGCCGCGGGACAGTACGCGCAGCATACGCAGAAGCCGGTGCTCATGGCCTCCATGGATATCCGCCGCTATGTCCGGCGGCTTATTGAAAAAGATCACTATAATCTGCCCGTGGTGTCGTATCAGGAACTGACTCCCGAAATTACCGTCCAGCCCGTGGGCCGCGTCAGATTGTAATTCCGTATAAAAATTGAGCGGTTTTATCTGGAGTTGGAAGATCAAAGGAACGGTCGGCCGTTATGAACGAACCAGTCGCCATCGCCTATGCGGTGAAAGCCATGTACCTGGTGCTGCTGCTTTCCTTGCCGCCCATTATCGTGGCGTCGGTGGTCGGCCTCCTGCTGAGCCTTGTTCAGGCCATCACGCAGCTGCAGGAACAAACCCTGACCTTCGGGGTAAAACTCCTGGCGGTCGTTCTGACCATTTTCATGCTGCAAGGCTGGGTGGGGGCGGAACTGTTGCGTTACGCCACCGACATCTTTTCGCGATTTTATCTGTTGTAGCGGGGCGTCTTGCTCCGTGCGCAGCGGGAGGCGCGGTGGGCATCGAGGACTTGCTGAGGGAATTTGAAGTATACCGGCATCTCACCGCCGCGGTGGTGGGGATGCCGCGCATCTTCGTTCCGTGCATGATCGCGCCTTTCTTCGGCTCCGCCGTCGTGTCCGGCCAGTTGCGCACGGCCCTGGTTTTCGCGATTTACCTTGTCGCGCATCCCCTGGTGCAAAGCCAGATGCCCGCCGATTTGCCGGCATCCGCCGGAGAAGCGACTTTTCTGGGTCTGCTCCTGATCAAGGAAATCTTCCTCGGCTTCATTCTCGGCTGGATTGCCGGGATACCTTTCTGGGCCGCGCAAAGCGGCGGTTTTTTCATCGACAACCAGCGCGGGGCGTCCATGGCGGAAGGCGCGGACGCCTTGTCCGGGGAACAGACCAGCCCCACCGGCATCCTTTTTCTTCAGGGCGTCATCTACTTCTTCTTTGTAAGCGGCGCCTTTCTGTCTTTCCTGGGGCTGGTTTATTCATCGTATCTGGTCTGGCCCGCGGCGAGCCTTTTCCCCGGCCTTAACCGGGCCGCGGCCATGCTCTTCGCCGAACAGGCGGGCTGGCTCATGCTGAACATGCTGCTGCTCGCGGGTCCCATCGTCATAGCCTGCCTGCTTATAGACGTTTCCCTGGGGCTGGTTAACCGCTTTGCCTCCCAGCTCAACGTCTATATCCTGGCCATGCCCATAAAAAGCGGAGTGGCCTCGTTCATCCTGCTGGTCTATTTCGGCATGTTCAGCGCCAACGCTCCGGCCCTGTACAGCCACATCCGGGCAACATTGCTGCGTTTGCAGGGGCTGCTGCCGTGAGCGGCGAAAAAACGGAACAACCGACCCCGAAACGCCTGCGGGATGCGCGGGAGAAAGGGGACGTCCCCAAAAGCCAGGACATCGCGCCCGCGCTGACCGTCCTGGCCCTGACCGTATATTTCGTCGCCAGGGGTGAAGACATCTTCACACGTCTGCAGGAGATGGGCGACACGGTCTTTTCCAGCATCGGCCTGCCCTTTGACCAGGCTCTGGGCATAGCGCTGGCGGGCACGGGCAGCGCGGCGCTGGACGTCGTCGCTCCCGTCGTCGCCCTGGTCATGGGCGCGGCCCTTGCCGGGACCCTCGGACAGGTGGGCGTGCTTGTCGCGCCCAAGGCCGCCATCCCGAAATTGGACAACCTCAGCCCTTCGAAATGGTTCAAAAAAGTATTCTCCATCAAGAACGGCGTGGATTTTCTGAAAAACATCCTGAAGGTCTCCATCCTCGGCCTTACGGCCTGGATGGTCCTGCGCGGCCACCTGCGCGAATTGTTCCTGATCCCCGGCGGCGACGTCCGGCTTCTCTGGGCTACTCTTGGCTCCGCGGCCAAGGACCTGACCCTCAATGTGGCCGGCATTTTCTGCGTGATTGCCGTGCTTGATTATTTGTTCCAGCGCTGGCAGTACAGCAAAGAACACATGATGAGCAAAGAGGAAGTCAAGCGGGAGTATAAAGAGATGGAAGGCGACCCGTATATCAAGGGCAAACGCAAACAACTGCACCAGGAGATGCTTTCCCAGAACGCCCTGGGCAACGTGCGCAAGGCCAAGGTGCTGGTGACCAACCCCACCCGCTACGCGGTGGCCCTGGATTACGAAAAGGACAAAACGCCGCTTCCCGTAATCGTGGCCAAAGGGGAAGGACTTCTTGCCAGGCGCATGATCGAGGTGGCAAAAGAGGAAGGCATACCCATCATGCAAAACGTCCCCTTGGCCAGGGACCTGTTTCGGAACGGCACGGAGAATTCATACATTCCCAAGGACTTGATCGGGCCAGTGGCCGAAGTGCTGCGCTGGGTTCAATCCCTGCGCCGGGATTGACGCCGGAGCGATTTAACATTGAAACGGTGCGCCATGACAAAGAACGACGACAGCCTGTTTCTGAACTCCATAATCGATCTGTGCGAGAACCTGGCTTTCGGCAGAAAGGCGGATGAAAACGCCCTGTTCAACCTGACGCGCGAGGGCGTTGCGCCGGAAAACTTCACGCGGCTGGCGGAGGCCTTCGGCATGATGCTGGTCAAGGTCGAGACGAGGGAATTTCACCGCAACGAACTCATCGCCGATCTCCAGGCCAGGAACAGGGAACTGGAAGACGCGCGCCGCCTGCTGGCCGAGAAGAACGCGCATCTCACCCGAAACTTGCAGGAAGAATACCAGGCGAACCGCATCATCGGGCAATGCGACGCGATGCGGCAGGTCGTCGGCCTGGCCATGTCCCTGTCCAACCGCCCGGTCAACACGCTGATCCTCGGCCCCACGGGCGCGGGCAAAGAGATCATCGCCAAGGCCATCCACTTCAATTCGGTCCGGTGTGAAAACCCCTTTATCGCCGTCAACTGCACCGCCATACCCGAATCCCTGTTCGAAAGCGAAATGTTCGGCATCGAGAAGGGCGTCGCCACAGGCGTCCAGGCCCGCAAGGGCATAATCGAGGAGGCCAACGGCGGCACTTTGTTCCTCGACGAGGTCGCCGACATGAGTCTGGTCAACCAGGCCAAGCTGCTGCGCGTGCTTGAGGAGAAGGAACTGGCAAGGGTGGGCAGTTCCCGGCTCATGCCGGTGGACATCAAAGTCATCGCCGCCACGCACCAGGATTTGTTCCAGGCCGTGCGGGAAAGGCGGTTCAGGGAAGACTTGTATTACCGCCTCAACGTGGCGGAAATCCGCCTGCCTCCCCTGCGCGAGCGCGGCGAGGACGTTCTGCTGCTGGCCCGGGTCTTCCTGGACCGCCACTGCGCCAATATGGGCCGCCCGCGGCTTACGCTCTCCTCAGAAGCGAAAGAACTGCTTATGGCCTACGCCTGGCCAGGCAACGTGCGGGAACTGAACAACGAGATGGAGCGCGCCTCGGCGCTTACCGTGGGTGATGTGGTAACCGGGGCCGACCTCTCTTCACGGCTCCTTGCAGGAGCCGGGTCTGCCGCTCCCGAACGCGGCAGGGAACAGTCCGACCCTTCCGGCAACGGATTCGACCCGCCTTCGGCCGCCCCGCCGCTGAGCCTCCAGGAGTCGGAACGCAGGCTGGTCCGCGAAGCCCTGAGGCAGACGCGCGGCAACAAGAGCAGAGCGGCCGAACTGCTCGGCATAACCCGCGAAGGCCTGCGCAAAAAACTGCTGCGCCTGGAACAGGAAAAATAACATGTCGTTGCGCGCCAAACTTTTCCTGTTATGTTTCATCTCACTCGGGGTGGTCATCACGCCCATAATATATTTCACTTACATGGACGTGCGCCAGACCACGTCCACGATGGAACTGGCCACGTTCGACAAAATGGCCCGACTGGTCGAAGACAACATCGGCCAGCGCTATCTCAATCTTCTCGCCCAACGGGTCATGGCGGTGATGCAGCGCAAGGCCAACCTGCAAAAGGTAGCCTTGTTCGCGCGAAGCCTGTGGCATGAAATCAGCGCCCCCGCCGTGATCAGGGATGAGGAAAAACGCCTGCTGGCCCGCGCGTGCATGGGCAGGCTGCGCGAACTGGGCATGTCCCTGGAAATCATCGAGCCGTCGGGGCGAATGTTCCCGGACGGCGACGATTTGGGGCTGTCGGAGGGGATCAGGCTGGGCGTGACGGACTTCAAAGGCCGTCCATTGGCGAAGATCATGACCGGCGACGGCGAATTCGCGGTACTCAACCTGCCGCAGACGAACGGAACGGTCGAGCCGGTCCTGGTTTTTTTCCTGCAAGCCCCGGAGAGACAAAGCGTCATTATAACCATGCTGCGAATCGCGGACCTGGAAAGCACGCTGGACAATTCCATGCGGCGTCTCATAGAGGATACCAGGAACAAACTCCGCACGTTCGATTTGTACCCCAACGGGTTCGTCACCATTCTCAACGAGCAGGGCGCCGTTCTGGCACACCACGGGGCGGCCGCGGGCAGCCGGCCGGAATTGTTTCCCGCGGAAATTCTCTCCCCGCCGCGACAAGGGGAGCACGTTAAATATACCGGCCGCATGGCCGATATCGGTGAGGTTTTGTTTTCCGTGCTGCATTTTGACGCCATGGACTGGATTGTGGTGTTCGCGGCGCCGCTCAACGAGATTGAGGCCCCCTCCCGGGCTTTGGTGAAAAAGCTCATTTACGTGGCCCTTGGCGGCATCATCCTGGTGCTGTTCCTTTCCATGCTGGCGGTGGCCCACCTCACCCGGCCCCTGCGTCTGCTGGCCGAAAAAATACGCCTGCTGCCCGATATGGATTTTGCCTCGGACGAGGCTGAAAACCTGCTCTACAAAGACCTGCCCGTTTCGCGCAAGGACGAACTGGGGCAGGTAGCCGTGGCTTTTTCGCGCATGGGACGCAGGTTGTCGGCCAACATCCGCGACCTGATGGACGCCACGGCGATCAAGGAACGCATGCAGGGGGAACTTAACGCCGCCAGGGATATCCAGCGCAGCATCCTTCCGCCGCCGCAGGGAGCGCCCGCCCGCCCGGATTTTTCCGCCGCCGCCTTTCTGGAACCAGCCAAAGAGGTCGGCGGCGACCTGTATGACTTCTTCGCCCTGCCGCGCGGCAGACAGGCCGTGATCATCGGCGACGTATCCGACAAGGGAGTTCCCGCGGCCCTGTTCATGTCCATGACCGTGACGCTGGTCCGCAACGCCCTGCTGGGCGGGCTGGACCCGGCCCGAGCCATGACCGGCGTAAACGAATCGTTGAGCGCCAACAATACCGCCAACATGTTCGTCACTCTGTTCATCGGCGTCTATGACCCGGCAACCGGACATCTGGAATACGCCAACGGCGGCCATTGCTGTCCCGTAATCCGCTCCCGCCGCCCGGACCCGGATTCCGGAAACCACCTTGTCCTGCGGGAACCGGACGGATTAAGCGGGCCGGTGGTGGGCGCCATGCCCGGGATTGACTATGCGCCGCTGCACGAGCGGCTCGACCCGGGCGACATGTGTTTTTTATATACGGACGGGGTAAGCGAGGCGATCAACGAGCAAGGCGACTTTTTCGGCTCCAGGCGGATGTCGGACGTGCTCGAAGCCTGCGGCGACGCCGGCCCGGCGGCCGTCCTGGACGCGATGTACGCGGCGGTGACCGTTTTCAGGGGCGAAGCTCCGCAATCGGACGACATCACCATGCTGGCCTTCAAAGCGGGAGCGTCGTGAACGCGGATACGCGCTGCGCCGTCCGCGCGGCCCGCAGGGATGAATAAATCCGCCCGGAAACGGATGCCCTCAAAGCAGAGGTCATTTAGAAAATTTCTAAAAATTTTTTATAAAATTTTCATTAATTATTTCATAGTATTATAATCATATACAAGGTTTTTTTTAGCTGAATACGGCCCCAATCGGCACCGTGAGGGGTTTCCTATTTCCGTCAAGTATGCTTTAATTGAGCGGTGTAAATATTTCTCCACCTTCCTGCATGGATGTGCCAGCAACTATGCATAATTTCTCCAACTCCCACAGTTGCCGAGGGTCTGCCGCGCGGCATGGGGCACAGCCCCGGCGGCCGTATCGGCAATCGGGATTGGCGGGATTCGCGTTGGCATGCCTTGTTCTGGGATTATTTCTGGCGCAGAATCCGGACGCGAACGCGGCCGGGAAAGCGGACCGCTTCCGCCAGCCATTCAGCCGTTACTCCAATCAGGAACCTTTGCAGGCCGTGCTTCTGGATTTCGCGCAAACCCAGGGATACACGGCCGTTGTGGTTCCAGGGGTGGAAGGCGTGATCAGCGGGCAATTTGACGCCGTGCAGCCGATACAGTTTCTGAACGGCATACGCTCCGCCTTCGGCGTATCCTGGTACACCCTGGGAAGCACCGTCTATTTTTACCCCGAAGCTCAAAGCACGCGCATGTTCATCAGTCCCAAGGCCACGCAGCCCCAGGACATGTTCAACTCCCTGCGTTCGTCGGGCGTGCTTTCGCCGGAACTTCCCGCCCAGCTCGCGCCGGGAGGGAAAATGATCATCGTCTCCGGACCGCCCAATTATCTGAACGAGGTGCGGGACGCGGTGGCCGCCTTTGAAGAGACGCTCACATCCAACGTCGACATGCGTGTTTTTCCCTTGCGCCACGCCTGGGCCGACGACATCACCATCACCAGCATGGACAACACCGTAACCGTGCCAGGGGTGGCGTCGATTCTCCGGGCCACGGTAAGCAATGAAAGCGTCGCGACCACCAGGGTCAGTGAAAACGCGGCCACCGTGAACAATCTGCTGGGGAGCGGCCTGGCCAAACAGGGCGCCGCCAGCATAGCCCCGGCCCCGAAAGCAGCAATCCCCAAAGGAGCGCAGGTCGGAAACGCTTACGTCAACATCATGGCCGATCCCCGTGTCAACGCCGTGCTCGTCACTGACGCGGTGTACCGCATGCCGTACTATGAAAAAGCCATCGCGGACCTGGACAAACCCGTTGAACTGGTGGAAATCCACGCGGCCATCGTGGATATCGACGTGAACTTCACAAAGGAACTGGGGGTTTCATATCAGGGCGACCTGTCTTCCGGCAGTTATCAGAGAGGCACCGCCAGCCTGTCCCCGGACGGGGCGTCTTTCGTGCCGTATCCTCCGGCTGGCGAACCGCTGGCAACGGGGCTGAACCTGTCCACCATCTACTCCTTCGGTTCCGATTATTTCATCGCCCGCGTCCGCGCGCTCGAGGAACAGGGCGAAGCCAGGGTTCTCGGCCGCCCCTCCGTGCTGACCGTGGACAACGTGCAGGCCACGCTGGAAAACACCAGCACCTATTACATAAAAATCGAAGGGTACCAAGCCGTGGACCTGTTCAAGATCGAAGCCGGCACGGTGCTCAAGGTCACCCCGCACATCATCAAGCATGAAGGCCGCCCGGACAGCGTCAAGCTGGCGGTCACGGTACAGGATAACCAGAACACGGACCAAACTGTGACGGTGGGGGAGATTCCCCCCGTCAAACAGACGAAAATCAATACTCAGGCGATCGTCGGCGCGGGCCAGAGCCTGCTCATTGGCGGCTATTATTATGAAGAAGCGCGGGACAAGGACGACGGCATTCCGGTACTCATGAACATCCCTTTTCTGGGCTACCTGTTCAAGGCTTCCACCACTCAGACGCGGCGGATGGAACGCCTGATCATGATTACCCCCAGGGTGATCATGCTTGACGAACTGCCCTCCGTACCGCAACGGGCGGATGAAAAGTCGTTCCATATAGCCCCCGGGCAGCAGGACTACGAGTATCGATCTCCCACAGAACGGCCCGTGCGGGGCGGATGCAGCCGTAACGCCGCATCCCTGGACCCGGCCAAAAACAGCGGTGCGGGAATGTAAGGCATGGGCGAAGCGGAAGTCATCATAGCTCTGCGCACCTTCTCCGGCCCCAACCTGGGGGCGGAGGTCATGCTGCCGCCGGGCACGTACACCATCGGCACGGGGCGTTCCTGCGACATCGTGCTGAGCGACTCCAGCATGGCTCCCCGCCATGCCGCCCTGAGAGCGGAACTGTCCCTGCCGGGGCGCCACCCGCGCGTCCACGTGAAACCTCTGGACGGCGACATCTTTCTTGAGGAAGAAGCCCTTCCGGCCGAAGGACGGGATATCCCACCCGCCACGCCGTGGTTTCTGGGGCTGACCTGCCTGTCCTGGAACACTCCCAATGCCACGCGCGAGGAGATTGTTCCCCGCCTGCCCGGACTGTCGGCCCAATCCCCCGTCCGGGCGGAGCCGGCGAACCCAGTCGGGCGAAACGCATCCGGAAATGAAGAAAACGCACACGCCTCCAACATCGTTGGCAACAAACCGCCCACCCCGTTGCCGCGGCGTCGGCGCTGGCCGGTTCGCCTGGCGGCGCTGCTGATCCTGACCATTACAGGCATCCTGGCCCTCGAATTCCGGGACAGCCCGGAATCGACGGAAGACCTGACGCTGAAACTCCGCCAGGAACTCCGCCAGGCGGGTCTGGACAATATCCTGGTCAACAGCGAAAACGGCCGCGTCACGGTTTCGGGTTCCGTGCTGAACGAAAAAGAGCGCGGCCTGATCTGGTCCATGGCACGGAACTTGAAATGTCCCGTATACGTGCGGGTGAACGTCCGTGAAGACCTGGCTCAGGCGGTAAAACTGAAACTCAACTCCAGCGGCGTTTTTCCGGAAGTCACGTTCCCCGACGGCGGAGAGGCCATGCGTATCGCGGCGTACATCAAAGATGTCCAGACAGAGAACACCGCGTTCGCCTCCCTGAACAAGGACCTGCCCGGCCTGCCGCGGATTGAAAAACGCGTGGTGCATGCCGCGGAGTTGAAAACCTCTATTGAGCGGGAACTGGAGCGCGCCGGCCTCGGGAACATAAATATCGTTCTGGGCGCGGGCCGTGTAGAACTCACGGACGCGTCCTCTTCCGGCAACCATGACGCGTTGCGGCGGGCCATGCAACGGGTGGAGGAAGACCTGAACGTTCCTCTGGCGTATACAATCGTCTCCCGGGATTCCCCTCCCGGCGGCGAAAGCGATTCCCAAGCCCTGGATACGCTGGTTCCGGATGTAATTTCCCCCGATATGCCGTCGGGCGCCTTCGGAAGTTCTCCTCTGGACGAAGCGCGGGTAACCGGCGTAACGATGGGACCCATGCGGTTCATCAGCCTCGGCAACGGCCAGAGAATATTTGAAGGCGGCGTCCTGCCCGGCGGGCATGTGCTGGAAAGCATAAGCCTGGATGCCCTCGTCCTGAACAAAAACGGGCGGACAACCACATATCCATTGAGAGGCAACAATGAGCGACGTCTTCCATTCCAGCCTGGAACTACTGGCGGAGAAGCAGGCCGCCGGCCATAAGCAGCTTAAGGAGGAACTCGCGGGCATGCGCTCGAAACTCAGGCAGACCATGGACAAAGGACTTGCCCCGGCCGACATGGGGGCGGCGCTGGCCATGAGCGAAGCGGTGGATGCCGCTGACGCGGCCGTCGACAAGATGTACGCGAAACTTTTCGGCTAGAGCATTTTGCGTTTGAGCTTGTCGCTT
Source organism: Desulfovibrio sp. (assembly GCA_031288535.1). Taxonomy (GTDB): domain Bacteria; phylum Desulfobacterota; class Desulfovibrionia; order Desulfovibrionales; family Desulfovibrionaceae; genus Frigididesulfovibrio. Next base: position 18,031 of record JAITRF010000041.1, read on the forward strand.
GACGGCGGAGCAGGTTCGCCCGGCGACAATCTCGCGGCAGGGATTGGCAGACAAATCCCTGCCGGGCGGTTTACACATTGTCAATGTTGAACCGCTCCAGGTTCTCCATTCCGGAAAAACCCGGCATTCTCAGAGCAATGCCGAAAGGGAGGAGTTATGACCGTAGGACTTAATTTCGGCCAAATGTTCCAGTCGGGCACGGCTTCCATATCCAACAAGGGAGCGGAACTGCAGGCCAAGATGGACCAAATCTCGGGCCAGGAGAACCTCGGCCCGGACGAACTCCTGTCGCTGCAGTTTGAAATGGGCCAGTATACCGCGCTGATGGAAGCAACATCAACCGTGACCAAAAGCGTGACGGAGATGTTGAAGAGTCTGGCGCAACGCACCGGCTGAACCGTCTGGAGTGAAACGACATGCTGAGCCAGGACCAAATCATCCGTTTGCAGGACATAGGCATTTCCGCCTGCCATTCAGGCGCGGCGCACGAGGCCAGAAAGATTTTTGACGGCCTTCTCAAGCTGCGGCCGGACAATGCGGTGGCGCTTATCGGCAAGGCCTTGAGCCACATCGTGGTCAATGAATTCCCGGCGGCCGAGGAAATACTCAGGAACCAGGTTCTGGCGCAGCGCCCGGGCGACCCCGAGGCCGAAACCATGCTTGGCCTGTGCTCCGTTTTAAGCGGCCGCCGTGAAGAAGCCCAGGCTATCCTCGCCCGGATCGAGCGGCAAGAAACACCTTGCGGGCAACTGGCGCGCGACCTTCTGGCGGAGCTCGGCTGAAACCGCGCGATCAGGCGTCCGACAGGCGATTGTAATGGAACCGGTCATTGGGTCCGCCCGCCTGTTTACGGCTTTTGAAAACGCAGGCCGGTCTCCGGGCGCGGAATTGCGGAGCGCTTTCGGACCGGGCGGTCCCCCGGCCGACGAACTTGTCCGCGCCTTCGAGGAGGCCCTGATGCCTCCGGGCGGCGTGCCGGGAGCGGAAATGCCGGGAAATGCGGTCGCGTCCGGCGCCGAACCGGGAGTTCGAGATGCCGCGGCGGTACCTTCCACGGAGACTGTCCCCGGACCGGCGGAATGCATGCCGGCGCCGGGGGGCGAACCCTTGTTCCGCGTGGACGGAAAGACCCGGCCCGAAACGCCCGGTTGGAACAGCCGAAATACGGCGCCTGCGGGGGAAACGGGAACCCTGCAGTCCCCTCTGGAACTGTACCGGGTCCAATACCGGATTGGATTGTTGCGAGCCCATATCGACACGGCATTGCAATCCTCCCGGAGCCTGACCAATTCCCTGGAGGCCGCGTTGAAGCAATCCGGATAACAAAGGTTGGCGCCCATGTTCCTTTTACGACTACCCGGATTAGAGCGGTTCAACCTTGAAAAGGCCGAACCGCCCCGCAAGGATTCGCAGCACGAACCCCTGCCGCGGGATGCTTGCAGGCGGGCCTCGCCCACCGTCAAACGAGCGTCTCAAGCGCTCAATGCTTCGATAAAAACAGAACCAAGGCGATACCTCATCCTGCCTCTTTTTGTCTTTTGCCTGTTCCTGGCGGCGTGCAAAGTCGAAGTCTACAGCGGCCTGAACGAAGAACAGACCAACCTGATGCTCGGCGTCCTGCTCAAAAGAGGCGTTGACGTCAGCAAGGAAAACAAGGGAAAAAACGGCTTTTCCCTCTTGGTGGAAGAAGGACAGATGGTCCAGGCGCTGGATGTCCTGCGGGAAAACGGGCTTCCCCACGACCGCTATCAAAGCCTCGGGGACGTCTTCAAAGGACAGGGCATGATTTCGTCTCCATCGGAAGAGGACGCCCGATTGGCCTTCGCCATTTCCCAGGAATTGTCCGACACCTTTTCCCGTATGGACGGGGTGCTGTCCGCCAGGGTGCACGTGGTGCTGGGCAAGGTGGATGAAGCCGTCAACCTGCGCATTCTTCCCTCGGTCGGCGTTTTTATCCGGCACAACCCGGACTCGACCGTGGTCAACATGGTCGCGAAAATCCGCGAATTGGCGGCCCATTCCGTTCCCGGGCTGAGCGAGGAAAACGTCTCCGTCATGCTTTCGCCCGTGCGCGAGACGGTTACCGTGCCTCCGCCCGTTACTGCGGACTTGTGGGAAAAATACATGATCCCCGCCCTGTTGGCCGCTCTTTTTCTGGGAGTGGGGATGGGCATGGTCATCTCCCGCATGACCCGCGACAAACGAAACGACAAAGGCGCCCCCGAAGCCTGATCGTGAACAATGACCGGAATGCCCGGAGCGGTCCGTATGCACAAGAACTATTTTCTTGAAGTTATCGGAGAAAAACCCGCCCTGTTCTCAGCCATGCTGCGGTTCAACGGGATTACTCCGGCTGACGACGCGCAAACGCTTCCGGACAGGCTGGCGGAGTTGTTCGCGGATTTGCCCCGGGCATGCCTTGAAGCGCTCTGGCGCTACAAGCCGTCCAGGAAGCGTTTGCTGGCTTTCGCGCCCGGCCCGGACGATCCGTTCTGGGATTTTTCCGAGGAATCACGCTGTCTGGCTTTGTTGGAACCGGGCACTCTGGATGAGCTTGCCGCCTTTTACGGGGCAACCCTTCATGCTCACGAGATCACGCGCACGATCCTGGGAAAGGATATCGCCGAACTGCGCGAGACGCTGGGAGAGCGCGCCCACGCATACGCGCTGCAGAGGGGGCAGTACCGGGCGCCTGCCGGGCGCGAAGAATTTTCGACCCGCCACCGGGAAATGCCTTTGGGGAAACGCGCTCTGCTGCACGGCTGGGAAGCTCTCGGCATCATCGCGTCCGGATGGCCTCAAACCCTGCAAAACCGCGTACGCGTCGTTCCTCCGGCGGACATGCCTGTTTCCGCGGCCCTGCAAAACGGCATCTGGTTCGACGTGAAAAAAATCCTGATCATGGAGGTGGCTCCGGCATGGGCGCCTTGTTTCGCCTGATAAATAACGTCGCCCGCCCGGCCGCCGGGACGAGAATCATCTCCGCCGCTGAAACGGGACTGCTGCTGGAAGCCAACGATATCCTGGCCGCGGCGGTCCGGCGCGCGCGGGAGGTGGAGGAAAACGCCAAACTCGCCTATGAGGAACAGCGCCTGAAGGGCTACGAGGACGGACAGGAAGCCTGCCGGGGCGAATACGCGGAAAAAGTCCTGGAAGTCGCCCTGCAATCGGTCGAGTATATCGAGGGTCTGGAACAGACCATCGTCAAGGTGGTGACCGAGGCCGTCGAGCGCGTCATCGGCGAGCTGGACGACAACGAGCGGATTGTGCGCATCGTCCGCACGGCCCTGTCCGCCGTGCGCAACCAGAAACGGGTCGTGGCGCGCGTGGCGCCGGCGGACGAAAAGGCGGTAACCGACGGGCTTGCCGCCATGATTTCCCGAGGACACGGTGCTTCCGGCTTTCTGGACGTGGTGGCTGACCCCCGTTTGCCGACCGGCTCCTGTATCCTTGAAAGCGAATTGGGCGTCGTGGACGCCGGTCTGGAGACCCAGATGCACGCCCTCGAAAAGGCCTTTAACGCCAAAATCAAAGGTTCCTGAGGTTCCACATGGCCTTTGAATATATCGGCACGTTGCTGGAAGAAGCCGTTCGGACCGTCTCCGCCGTGGAAGTGCGGGGCCGGGTGGAACAGGTCGTGGGAACCATCATCCGGGCCGTGGTTCCGAACGTCAAAGTCGGGGAACTGTGCGTTCTCCGCAATCCCTGGGAAAACTGGGCGCTCCGGGCCGAAGTCGTGGGGTTTTCCAAACAGGTCGCCCTCCTTACCCCGCTCGGCGATTTGCAGGGCATTTCCCCGGAAACGGAAGTGATTCCCACGGGGGAAATCCACTCCGTCGCCGTCGGCGACGAACTCCTGGGGCGGGTGCTCAACGGTTTGGGCGAACCCCTGGACGGCGGCCCGCCGCTGAACACCAGGGTTCACTATCCCGTATATGCCGACCCGCCGAACCCCATGCTCCGCAAGATCATAGACCGCCCCATGCCGCTTGGGCTACGTTGCCTGGACGGCGTGCTCACATGCGGCGAAGGGCAGCGCATGGGCATTTTCGCGGCCGCCGGGGGCGGGAAAAGCACGCTCCTCTCCACCATTATCAAAGGCTGCGCGGCTGAGGTCTGCGTACTCGCGCTGATCGGCGAACGCGGCCGTGAGGTCCGCGAATTCATCGAGCACGACCTGGGGCCGGAAGGACGCAAAAAAGCCGTGCTGGTCGTGTCCACATCGGACCGGTCGTCCATGGAGCGTTTGAAGGCGGCCTACACCGCGACGGCCATAGCCGAGTATTTCCGGGACCAGGGCTGTTCTGTCCTGCTGATGATGGATTCCGTTACCCGCTTCGGCCGCGCCCTGCGCGAAATCGGCCTTGCCGCGGGCGAGCCTCCCACCAGGCGCGGGTTCCCTCCGTCGGTGTTTTCCAGCCTCCCCCGGCTCATGGAGCGGGCGGGAAATTCGGACAAGGGTTCTATTACGGCCCTCTATACCGTTCTTGTGGAAGGGGACGACATGACCGAGCCCATCGCCGATGAAACCCGGTCCATCCTTGACGGGCATATCGTGCTCTCCCGCAAACTGGCCGCGGCCAACCATTACCCGGCCATTGACGTTCTGGCCTCGGTCAGCCGCGTTATGGACACCATCGTGACCGGGGAGCATAAGGACGCGGCCCGGCATTTGCGCAAAATTCTGGCGAAATACGCGGAAGTCGAACTGCTGGTGCAGATCGGGGAATACAAGTCGGGTTCCGACACGGCGGCGGACGAAGCCCTCGCCAAGGTAGACGCCGTGAACGATTTTCTCAGACAGGGACTGGAGGAGAAAAGCGCCTTTGACGTCACCCTGGCTGCCCTGAAACGGGCGGTGTCCTGACGGCGCCCGGATGAACAAGCATGGCCTATCCACTGCAACCGTTGCTGTCCGTCCGCGCATTCCGCGAGGACAACGCCAAGGCGGCGGTCTGCGCGGCCGAGGCAGCCGTGCGGCAGGCCGAAGCCGAGGCCGCCGATAAACGGGCGGAGCTTGCGCGGTACATGCAGTGGCTGCCGGAGGAAGAGGAACGCCGTTACGGCGGCATCATGGGCAAGGAAATGGCCTTGGCGGACCTGGACGCATTCAAGGCTGGGCTTGCCGTTTTGGATGAGGGCGTGCTCGTGCGGGAAGACGCCGTGCGGGAAGCCGAAAAAATCGTCGATCAACGCAGGGCGGACCTCCAAGCCGCGCAGGCGGCTCTGACCGCCGCCCGCAAAGAAAAAATGAAGATAGAGGCGCACAAGGACATCTGGGACCGGGCCGCCGCCAGAGAAGCCGAACATGCGGCCGATCTGGAGCTGGAAGACTTTACCCCCGGAGCCGTCCTTCAGCCGCCCGGGCATGAAAACGAACGATGAGGCGCTTATGGCAAATTCGATAACACTGGACAATACGCGTCCAAGCGCGGAGAGTTGTTCGCACGCGCCCCAAAGTCCCGGCGCCCCGAGTCCGGACGCCAGGGAAAATTTTGAAAAGGCAATGTCCGAAACGCGCGAGGACGGATCCTCCGGAAACGGAGGAGAGGACCGGGACGAGGGACAGGGCGGCCAGGCCATGCCGTCCGCTTCAAGTCTGCTGGCCTCCCTTTTTGAAGGCAAGATGGGCGCCGTCGCCGCGCCGGAGCCGGTTTGCGGCAACCTGGATGAATTGGTTGACGATCTGGTGCAGCGCATCCTGGTGTCGGAACCCAAGTCCGGAGCGCCGGCGGAGATACGTCTGCAACTTAACGACTCCGTACTGCCCGATACGCAGATCGCGCTGCAGCGCAGCCCCGACGGGTCGCTCAGCGTTATGCTGACGACCGGCAACGCCTCTTCCATGCAGACCCTGGTATCCGCCCAGCAGTCACTGCGCGAGCAACTGGAAAAGCACGGCCCTGTCGAGGTCAGGGTCAACAGCGCGGAAGAAAGCGGGAGGGAAGAGCGGGACGCCGACCGGCGTTCGCGGGGCCTGATGTATTATGGACCGGAAACCCTGTAATCGTGTGCGCCGATCACACAGCGAGACCGCCCGGCTATGACCGTTGAACAGGCGTATGCGCCGCCGCCGCTGTCCCCCCTGGAAGCGCGGTTTCTTAACGTGCTGCTGACCAGAGACTGGCCTCAGAGCTTTGATCTCTTCGGCAAACCGTGCTCTTTCAAGGCGGACCCCTGGCAGGTCCCCTTTGCCCCGGCCTGCGGCCTGGACCTGGAAGTGCGGGGCGAAACCTGGCAGGCGCTGTTTTCCTCAGCCGGTTTCCTGGAATTACATCCGGCCGGCGCGCGCATAGCCGACTCCCCCGGTCTGCCCGAAGCGTTGCGGCTGGCCCTGTTTGAGCTGTCCCTGGCGCCCATCCTCAAATCCCTGGCGGATTTTTTCGACCTCGACAAACCTCCGTCCATATTGGCGGAGAACCGAGAAACCATGTCCGGTTTCGCCTGCGCCGTGCCGCTGAGTCTTTGCCTGCCCGGAGAGAACATCGCCGTCGCCCTGCATATTCCCGGCAAAGCCTCCGCAGAGGCTTTGCTGCTTCGCCTGGACCGGGAAAAACGCAAACGGAACCCAACTCCGGCTCTGTTCCTCCGCGTTGCCTTTGAGGCAGGTTCGATGCTTTTGACCGTCCCGGAACTGTCGGCGCTGAAGAGCGAGGATATCCTGCTGCCTGCGGCATATCCCGGCTGCCGGGGGGAACTCTGCCTGCGGCTGGCGCCGGAGATGGGAATCCGTTGCGCGGTTGACAAGGGACGCGCAACCGTGCTTGGGTTTGAGTACTGTCCGCCGGGGCCGGCGGAAACAGAAACGAGGAGAAAGGACATGGCTGACAGCCCGCCGGATATGACGCCCCAGGATAAAGCCGCCACGCCTGAAATCCGGAACCGTGGAGAGGGGCGGTCCGCGCCTGAGGCCGGTTCGCCCACGCCGGGCGGCGGGCCTGCCGCGCCGCAGGCCGCGATTTCTCTGGATGCATTGGAGGTTACGGTTACGTTCGAGTTGGAGCGCAGGCTCATGAGCGTTGCGGAAATAGCCGCCCTGACGCCCGGCTATACCTTCATCCTGCCCGTGGAAACAAACGGACCGGTGACGGTACGGGCCAACGGGAAGCCTTTGGGAACAGGCCGTCTTGTCGACATCGGCGGCGTTCTGGGGGTGCAACTGATCAGGCTGGGGCAGGAACAGTAGCCCATGGCCGGAATCGATCCGCTGACGCTTATTGTCGTCCTGGCGGCACTGGGACTTTTGCCTTTTATGCTCATGATGGTCACGTCGTACGTGAAGATCGTGGTGGTCATTTCCCTGGTCCGCAACGCCCTCGGGGTGCAGCAGGTGCCACCCATGATGGTCGTCAACGGCCTTGCCATCATTTTTACGATTTTCATCATGGGGCCGACCGCGATGAAAACGTATGACACCGTCGTGAGCCATCCCGCCAGCGGCAACCCTGGCGTGCAGGAGGTGCTGGAACTTGCTGTAGCGGCGTCGCCGCCTCTCCGTGAATTTCTGGAAGCGAACACGGACCCGGCGGTGACGCAGGTTCTCATGGGCACGGCGAAACGCATCTGGCCCAAGGACAAACACCAGAGCATCTCCAAAAGCAACCCGTTGATCATAATCCCGGCCTTCACCATTTCCGAGTTGACCAAAGCGTTTCAGATAGGATTTTTGCTCTACTTGCCTTTTATCGCGATTGACCTGATAATTTCCAACATACTGCTGGCCATGGGCATGATGATGGTTTCGCCCATGACCATTTCGCTGCCGTTTAAGCTGCTGCTGTTCGTGACCCTTGACGGCTGGCTGAAAATCAGCCAGGGGCTGCTGTTAAGTTACCGTTAGAGCGCTTTGACCTTGAAAATGCCGCTCTTGCAGAGATTTGCCTGCAAATCCCTGCCGCGAAATGCCTGTAGGCGGGCTTCGCTCGCCGTCAAGCAAGCATTTCAAGCGTAAAATGCCATAGACGACAAGCGCAAGCGCAAAATGCCATAGAAGGAACTTTTGATGAATATTTCGATTGAGGAAAAATCCCCTGAATCCACGGTTATTTCTTTGGCGGGGAGAATGGACGCGGGAAACGCCTCCGAGTTCAACGGAGCTTTTGACGCGATTCTGGAAAAGCGTCCGTCCGTCCTGATCATAAATCTTGGCGGGCTTCAGTATATCAGTTCGGCCGGACTGCGCTCCGTCCTGACGTTGATCAAGGCGGCCAAGGCCACCGGCACCGTGCTGAAGTTCTGCGGCATGCAGCCGATGGTAGCGGACATTTTCAAGGTTTCCGGCTTCAGCAGCATGCTGTCGATATTCGACACCCTGGACGCGGCCCTGGCCGGTGAGAGTTGAACAATGCCGGTGATAACGCTGCCCGCGGGGGTGGACCAGCTTGGCGTTGTGAACGAGTTCATCGCGAAGAATCTTCCGGCGGGACACGAAAACATTCTCCTCCAGGTGGAATTGGCGGTGGAGGAACTGCTGGTGAATGTTTCCCGGCACGCATATAAAGAACCAGGCGGGCAGGCTGAAATCGGCTGCCGGGTGGTCAACCTGGATGGAAAGCCGTATTTTTGTGCCATGGTGCGGGACTTCGGCGAACCTTTCGACCCTTTCAAGGAAGCGCCCGAACCCGACACCGCCCGGGACCCTGGAGACCGCGAACCCGGCGGCCTGGGGGTGCACCTGGTAAAACACGTAGCCGCCCACTACTGCTACAGCGGCAGCGACACCTCCAACACCATCGAACTGTACTTCCCGCTGGAGTGACCGCACGCGGCCGTTATCGTCGATGTCTGCCCGTCGCTCCGGCTCAGGGTCCAGGACATTTTGCGTTTGAGATCGTCGCTTGACGGCAAAGCCCGCTCGCCTGCCAACCGGCATTGAAATTTTACCCACCATCGACGTTGAAAATTGATCCACCCGCAAGGTTGCTGTGGGCTCCCCGCATTGTTTGTTGCGGTGGAAGCCTCTCACCGTGGCTCTTTATTGTTTCAAGGAAAATCCGTAAGGAAGAAAGAGTGATTCCGCCATTACGGGGAGAAGGCGGATAACCCAGTTCATCCGGGATCACGCAATCAAAGCGACACAACCGGTTTGCTTTGCAATTTGCAGGAAAGCATTGCCAGGTTACGATGTGTCATTATCTACCGTAAAAGGGCCGCCGCCTGCCTCACCGCTTCCCGCCGAGCTTCCTGCCGGGCTGCTGTGCGGGATTTCACCGCTGCCAGGACAGACGGCGGGGCAGTGTTCGGGCTGCCGCTTGTATAGGGCGGTGTCGGCGCATATTCCATGCCGAGCTGTATCTCTTGGGCTGCGGCAACGCCCCAGAGCATTCCGGCCAAGGTAAGGGCCATGTCTATACCCGCGCTGACCCCGGCGGCGCTGATGCGGTTCCTGTCCACCACCACGCGTTGGTGTTGCGCCTCCGCGCCGAAGTCCGCCAGAAACTCCAGAGACTGCCAATGGGTCGTAACCTTGTATCCGCACAGCAAACCCGCCGCTCCCAGCACCAGGGCGCCCGTACATACCGAACACAGATACAGGCAGTTTTCGGCCTGGCGGCGAATAAAGGCCAAGGTATCGCCGTCGCTCAAAAGTGCTTGTATCCCTTGGCCTCCGGGTACACACAGCACATTGAGCTGCGGACAGGCATCCATACGCACTTTGGGGGTGAAAAGAAGATTATCGCTGGAAAGCACAGGGGCAACGTCTTTCCCGATCAGGTGGACCTCGGCCCCCGGTCCGGCGGCCAACACAGCATACGGACCTGTAAAATCAAGTTGCAGGAACTCTGGAAACAACAAAAAACCTATCCGGACGGTGGAAGACATGGCTGTACCCCTTTCTAAATTGTGGGGAGCACTTCTGACATCGATGAGACGCCAAAACAGAGAAAAAGTAAGACCCTCAAACCTTTTGCGACATTAAGAGCCGTCATGCTTTTTCTTCCGGCGGAGAGGGTGGGATTCGTATATGTTGTTATTCCAATAAATTAAGATGCGCACTGCATTTTTTACACTCTATTTTACACCTAACATGCCGTGTGCTTGTTCGAAGCCCTTTTTGGAATTCAAACACGATTCGATTTGTCATACCACAATCTGTTATTTCTCCTTTTTCCCGTCTGTTTCGATGATCGTGCCCAAAACCTTGGTGAAATCCACCGCATTTTTCTGAGTGATGACCGGCCTGCCGCTACGCTGCTCAATATTGCGCCGGGCTTCGCCAGCTACACTGCCGCCTTCCTGGGCTATCCGGCGGTTGTCCTCAAAGGTTTCCGGTTCTTTCGCCTTTGAAATTTCCGTGGTCGTGGCCTCGGCCAGCATGTTAAGCACCAGTTCCAGGGTACTCATATTGTCGCGGAGGTTTTCCTTCTTCAATCCTTTGAAATTCTTGTACTGCCGGCTTGTCATACCCGCCCAGGCCCGCATGATTTCATCGGTCAGGATGGCGTATTCCGCGCCCTCCTTCACACTCCGGTCGCTCCATTCGTCCGTCAGTTCCTTGCGTACCTGAATGGCCTGAAGCCGCTGGTTGATCCACTCCCGGCTGTAACCCTTGCGCAAATATGTTTCCAGAGCGCGGTCAATGGTCAGTTCCGGGTCAATGGTTTCGTCAATGCGCTCCCTGCCGACCATGGCCAGCCATAGCTTGAACGGCTCGGCCTTGGGTGAAGGTATGGACTGGATGATGCGTAAAAGCTGTCCGGTATCGGCGGCGAGAATTTTTCGTGTCTTCCCGCTTGCTGTCGGCATTTCTACCTGGGGACAATTTGTCCCTATGTAGCTGCCGAGCAACGTGTCCCGCTTCCGCATTTTTTTGAGATAATCCGCTGGATTGGGGCTATTTGTCAGGGCGCCTACGGCATCAACCACAGAAAATAACCAAGTTTCCCTGGCTTCATCCCAGACGGTACGGATTTTGCGGCCTTCGAAAGGGGTGATATTGGTCATAAGTCAACTTTCGGCTTTATCTTCAAATAGTTCAATGTGGATCAAGGATATTGCGCATTACCTTAAAAATATTAAGCTTATAGAGCAATTCAAGATAGAGGGGCAAACCCGCGAGACCTGTCAGGCCAGATGTCTTTGTTTCTTCTTCGTACTTGAAAGGAAGCGTGAATTGGGGCATGCTCTTTTTACCTCGTTGGTGATAGTGGGTGTGGACAAAACTCATACTATCTGCTTGTCGTTACAAGCACAACGAGGTTTTTTTTTGCGTGGTGGATCGCGGCTGCCCGTGAGAGAAAAACCCACCAAATAAAATGGAACATTTTATTTGGAATCCGAATTAGGAGGCGCACCGTCTCTATACATAGGTGAGCGGGATCACCATATCCTCACCCGTGAGAGGCGCTGGCCGATCATACAGGCAAATAAGCCCGCCCGGTCCCCGGGTGACGCCGGGAATCTTGTCCAATACGGCGAACGCCTTCACATCCTCGACCTTTGGGTCGGCATATTTTTTTATTTCAATCGGATACAGTGTTTGATCGCGAAAGAGCAGCAGATCGATTTCGGTCTGTTCCTTGTCGCGGTAAAAATACAGGGAAGGATCGAGAATGCCGGCATTGGCATAGCTCTTGAGTATTTCCGCCAGCACGAAGCTCTCGAAAAAAGCCCCGGCCATGGCGCCGTGCCGTAGCGCCTCCGGCGTGGTCCAGCGCGTGAGGTAGGCGGCCAGGCCGGTGTCGAGAAAGTAGATCTTCGACGTTTTCACCGCGCGTTTGATGATGTTGTTGTGATAAGGCTGGAGGAAGTACACGAGGTTGGAGGCGTGCAGCACCGACAGCCAGCGTTCCGCTGTCGGCTGGCTGACCCCGGCGTCCCTGGCCAGCGAGGCGTGGTTCAGGAGTTGTCCGGTCATGGCGGCTGCGGCGGTCATGAATTTCAGAAACTTGACTTCGTCCCCGACCTGGGCAAGATCGCGGACGTCGCGCTCCAGATAGGTTCTGACGTAGGCGGCGTAAAAGAGTTGCCAGTCCATGCCTTCGGCCGCCATGGCGGGCATGGCGCCGCGGTGAATGAGCGCCCAGAGCGTATTGTAGTCAACAGGAGCCGGGGAGCCTTTGCGTGCCTCAAGGTAGCCGCGGTCCGTGCGGAACGGCAAGTCGCAGTCGATGCCGCAAAGTTCCCTGAGCGAGAAGCCGTACAAGTTCAGAACGCCAATGCGCCCGGCCAGGGATTCGCCGACGTTGCGCATCATCTGATATTGCTGGGAACCGCTGAGAAAGAACTGCCCCTTGCGCCCCTGGGCGTCGAGGATCATCTTGATGTGCGGAAAAAGCTGCGGAGCGTGCTGGATTTCATCCACCACCAGCGGCGGCGGGGCTGCCTTGAAAAAGGTGCCCGGTTCGGACGCGGCGGAAGCCAGCATGATTGGGTCGTCAAGGGTGAGGTAGGACAGGCCGGGTTTGGCGTTCCGGAGGAGCGTCGTTTTTCCCACCTGACGGGAGCCGGCCACCAGAATGGCGCCGAACATGGTTTCGATCCTGGTCAGCGTTTTTTCAAGATGGCGCTTAATGTACATGAAAGAAACCCTTGGCTGATTTAATATTAAATATTATTATAGCCAAACAAAAATTGTGTCAATCGCGCGCAACCTCCCGGGTGTAGCTATAAATTATTGGTAAAATATCTTTACGTCACGATAGTAATCTGATAAAATGATGCCAACCTTGAAGGGAGGCGTCATAAAATGGATGAAACAAATCAAGACAGTTTCAACATGGAACTAGCTGAAATAGAACATCTTATCAAGGATTTTAAGGAGAAGTTTGCTGCCGGAACTACAAACGCCGATGATTTTATGACCATTTCTGAACTC
>JAITRF010000151.1 GCA_031288535.1 Desulfovibrio sp.
AAAAATGGAGAATATCATGCTTGAACTGACAGAACCGGCCCGTGAAGAATTGGACGCCTATTTTGCCGGCAAGGAGAAAAGCTCGATTCGCATCTACCTGACGCCGGGAGGATGCTCCGGTCCGCATCTCGCCCTGGCGCTGGATGAAGCCGGAGAAGAGGATTCCGTTTTTACGGAAAAGGGCCATTCCTTTTGCATGGACAAAGCGCTTTACGGCCAGGCCAAAAATATAACGGTTGACTTTTCCGACATGGGGTTCATGGTGGAATCGGAGCTGAAGCTGGAGGGCGGCGGTTGTTCCGCCTGCTCGGCTTGCGGCCAATGAGTACGCTGTGCCGCCTGGAGCGGTCTGACGTTGAAAACGCATAAACCGCTCTTGCGGGGGTTTGCCCGCAAATCCCCGCCGCGGATTGCCGCGAGGCGGACTCGCTTCGCCGTCAGGCGACAGGCTCGCGCGTAAAGTGTTTCAACTTGGACATGGTGCTGCTGAATGCCCGTCCTGACCAGGTTTGAGGTATCCCTGCCCCCCGGCCGCGCAAAAGACGACGAGGAGCGCATGAGCGCGCTGCTCGCCCTGCGCGTGGCCCAGGGCTGGGAAGAGGAAGACCGCCCGGACGGAAGCTTCGTCTGCACGGCGTATCTTGCCGACGGCGGGCTTTGCGCCGCATTGGCCCGCGACATTAGCTCCCGTTTTCCGCAGGCGCAAATCACGCAAAGCGCCTGTGAGGAAAAAAACTGGCTGGAAGCCTGGAAAGAATTTTTCACGCCTGTGGAATGCGGGATATTTCTGGTTCTGGCCCCGTGGATGAAAGAGGAAAGGCGTTCCGGCCGCATCCCTCTGATAATCGAGCCGGGGACGGCTTTCGGCACCGGGCACCACGCAAGCACCGCCCTCTGTCTTGAGGCCCTGTCCGGGGTCCACGCCTCCGGTCGCGTCAAAAAGGGGTCGCGCTTTCTGGATCTGGGCACGGGTTCCGGGATCCTGGGCATGGCCGCGGCCAGGCTGGGCCTTGCCGGCGACGGCTTGGATATCGACCCGGAAGCCCTGGTGAACGCCCGCGAAAATCTGCGGCTCAACGGGCTTGAGGCGGGAGTCCTGACCCTGCGCCAGGGCGGGATCGAGGCCGCATCCGGAAGCTACGGGCTGGTCATGGCCAACATTTTGGCCGGGCCGCTCGCGGACATGGCCCCGAGCATCGCCGCCCTGGGCGGGGAAGACGAAACTCCCCTGCTGATACTTTCCGGCATCCTGGACGAACAGTCCCGGCTGGTCGAAGAGGCGTACAGGGACCAAGGATGCCCGGCGCCACAGGTCCTGAGGCGCGCGGAATGGGTCGCCCTGATTTTTGAACCCCGGCGAAGGGACGCAAGGAAGACGCGGCCGTGAAACGGGCGCGCGCGGGGGGATCCGGGGCCGCGCTTCTTGCGTTTTACCAGGCCATGCTCGCGCACTTCGGCCCTTCCGCGTGGTGGCCGGCCGATTCCCCCTTCGAGATAGCGGTGGGAGCGGTGCTGACGCAGAACACCGCCTGGCGCAACGTGGAAAAAGCCATCGCAGGATTGCGGGAAAGGGGTGTTTTAAAGCCCGAGGCCCTGTACTCCATGCCCGTGCGCGACCTGGAAGACCTCTTGCGTCCGGCGGGTTTTTTCCGGTTGAAGGCCGGCCGGCTGCGCGCCCTGCTGGAATATTTCAGATCCTGCCCGGGCTGGGACGAGCCGCCCGGCAACCTGCGCCTGGATTTTCTGCGCGGCAAGGAGGGTCCGGCACTGCGCGAAGAACTTCTCAGCGTGCGCGGCATCGGACCGGAAACGGCGGATTGCCTGCTCCTCTATGCTCTGGGTTTGCCTTTTTTCGTCATAGACGCCTACACCTTGCGCCTGTGCGCGCGGCACGGCCTGCTGCCCCCGGATACCCCTTACGGGGAAGCGCAGGAATTTTTTATGGACCGGCTGGAGGCGGATGCGGAGCTCTACAACGAATTTCACGCCCTGATAGTGCGGACGGGGAACAACTACTGCAAAAAGAGCAAGCCCCTGTGCTCCGAATGTCCCTTGGGGAGTTTTCTGGACTATGCGGTCGAATGACTTTTTTCTCCTGCTGATAGCGGCGGTTGCGGCCATCTTCGCGCTTTGCGCGGCGGGGGAAGGGGCTTGCGCCGCGCCGTCCGCGAGGATGCGCGGAAACGTGCGTCTGCAGCCGCCGCGGACCTTGCGGCAGTTGGAAAACGATCTGGCCCTGGAGCAGAAAAAGGCGGAGGAGCGCAAGCAGAGCCTGCAAAGGCTGACGAACGAGGAACGCAGGCTCAATGCGGACCTCGCGGCGGCGGAAAAGCGCATTCTGGAACTGGAGAAGGGTCTGGACGCCGGGCAAGGGAAACTTCTGGCGCTGGGCACGGCCGGGGACAAGGTGGGAAAGGAATACGAAACCCTGCTGGCCGAGCAGAAAAAGACCGAGGAGGCCTTGGCCCGAACCCTGCAACTGCTCTGGGAGATAAGCAACAGGCGGCCCCTGGCCGAAGCCGCCGAGGAGAGAGCGGCGGCGGAACGGGATTTGGCCGTGTCCAGGGAACTTTACGAGGCCCTGGAGAAATACCGCCGGCAGCTGGATCGACAGGAGACGCGCCTGGCCGGAATCGCCGGGCGCGGGAACAAGCTTTCGCAGGAGATGCGTCAAAGCCTGAACCGGGTCAACGAGGAAAAAGCCAGGCTTTTGAAGGCCCGCCTCGCCTACGACAAGAGGCTGGGGGAAATAAGGCGGGTGCGCGTGGACGCGGAGACGGAACTCAATGCCGCCATAAAACTGATCAGCTCGCTTAATTTCGAAATTTCCCAACGGCAGGGCGGGGATCTGACCGCATTGAAGGGCAGGCTGCAAAAGCCGGTAAGCGGCAAGGTCAGCATCCGCTTTGCGGGGGGAGGGGATTTCGCTTCGCGCGGCCTGGGTTTCGCCGCTGCCGACAAGGCCGAGGTCTGGGCCGTGGCCGGGGGCAAAGTGGTGCACAACGACGTTCTGCGCGGGTTCGGCACGGTGCTGATCGTGCAGCACGGGGAGGATTATTACACCCTTTACGCCTATCTGGGCAGCTGCCCGCTGAAAGTCGGGCAGGAGGTGCGCGGCAGGCAGAAGGTGGGCACAGCCGGATATTATCCGGCCATAAAAGGTCCCGGACTCTATTTTGAATTGCGTTTCAAGCAAAAAGCCATTAATCCAGAGCAGTGGTTCGCGGCCCTGTAAACCCGATTCCGGGTCAACCCGCTCCAAACCGGAACGTTTTATCCGGAATCCGAAAGGCGCGCCTCTTCGTCCATCAACCGGGAGTGATTTACCTTGCGGCACCATATCATACGTTGTCTACCGGCCTTATGCCTGCTTTTCGTCCTCGCCGGACCCGCGTGCAGCGCGCCGGGCGCCGGCAACAAGGGAAGTTCGTCCGCCGACGGGGAGTACGTCGACCTGAAGCGTTTCACCAGGGCCTATGACCTGGTGAACAACGCCTATGTGCGCGACGTCGGCCGCGAAGAGCTGATAAACGGGGCGATCAAGGGGATGCTTGAATCGCTGGACCCTCATTCCACCTTCCTGAGCAAGGAAGATTTCAAGGAAATGCAGGAAGCCACCTCCGGGGAATTCTTCGGCATAGGCATAGAAATTTCCACGGAGAACAACCAGCTCATCGTGGTTTCGCCCATAGAGGACACGCCGGCGGACAAGGCCGGCCTGAAGGCCGGGGATATGATTTTGTCGGTGGACGGACACCCCACCCAGGATATGTCCACCCAGGAGGCGGTGTCGAAAATCCGGGGTCCGAAAGGCAGCCCGGTCGAACTGCTCATTCTGCACAAAGATTCCAAGGCGCCGCAAACCGTCACCATAGTGCGCGACGCCATACCCCTGATCAGCGTCAAAACGCGGTTTCTGGACGACGAGGGCTATCTCTGGGTGCGCCTGACGCGGTTTAACGACCGCACCACCCAGGAGCTTACGGAGGCCTTGCGCGCCCAAGCCAAAAAGAGCGAGATAAAAGGCGTCGTCCTGGATTTGCGCAACAACCCGGGCGGGCTTTTCAAGCAGTCCGTGACCGTGAGCGACATCTTTCTGAAAAGCGGCGGGATCGTCAGCATGCGCGGCCGGGGCGGGGTCGTCCTGGAAACGCACGACGCAAAAAGCTCCCCGGCCGACGTCACCTGCCCCCTGGTGGTGCTGGTGAACCAGGGAACGGCCTCGGCTTCGGAAATCGTGGCCGGGGCGCTTCAGGACCATAACCGGGCGGTAATCGTCGGGGAGAAGACCTTCGGCAAGGGGTCGGTGCAGAAAATAGAGCCCCTGGGCGACGGCACGGCGGTCAAGATGACCATCGCCCGCTATTATACTCCCAAGGGCCGGTCCATACAGGCCGAAGGCATCGTTCCGGACCTGGAGATACCTTTCGAAGCGCCGCGCGAAGGGGCGGAAAAACCCTTGCGCTTCTTCGGCCCGCGCGAAAAAGACCTTTCCCGGCACCTGGAGGGTGGCTCCAAATCCAAAGGCGCGGCGGACGAGAAAAAGGACAAACCCGCGCTTCTGGAAGCCGAGACCAAAACTCTTCTTGAAAAAGACAACCAGTTGCGCATGGCTTTGCAAATGGCGCGCAGCCTGCCCAAAATTTCCGAAGTGCGCGGACAGTAGGCCGCCTGCGGCATTTTGCGCTTGAGATTGCCGCCTGACGGCGGGCAAAGCCCGCCTGCGCCAATCTCGCGGGCGTTGCGAAGCAAGGCTTCGCAACGCCGGAGCATTTATCAGGACAGATAGTTGCAATGACAAAGTGCTCCAAGGGGCCGGCTTACGGGAAACGGGAGTCCGCGCGACGGAGCTCCGGGAAAAAGCGCGGTCGCAAAAAAAGCAGAGGCGGCGGCGCGTTTCCTCTGATCCTGGCCTTTATCGCCGGACTGCTCGCGGCCGGCGGGGGTGTCCTTCTTTTACGCGGCACAAGTTTTCCCGAACTCCGGTCCCTGCTTTCGGCGGAAATTTCCGTCTCCTCCCCGCGCCCCGCCGCCCCGGCCGGCAGGATCGCGGCGGACGCGCCTTCCCCGGCGCCCGGCAAAGGGCGTCCCGGCAAAAGCCCGGCCTCCGCCCACAAAAAAGATACGGGGCGGACCCGGTTCCCCGTCGTCCCGGTCCCTCCCGCGCCCTCGGGCGCTAATTCCCCGGAAAATCACGCCGGAAAGCCGGCAGAGGCGAAAATTTCCGCCTCGCCGTCCGGCTCGGAGAGGCCGTCCGGTCCGGAGAGGTCGTCCGGGTCGGAGGGGCCGGAGGCGGCCCCGCGCAAAGTCCTCGAGGAAGGAAGGATAAAGGCCCCCCCGGCTTCGCCCGCTGCGGACCCGCCCGACGCGGCGCCTGAAACCCCGGAAGCCGTAGCCCTGGCTTTGGCTCAACTGCA
>JAITRF010000080.1 GCA_031288535.1 Desulfovibrio sp.
AATGCCCCTGCCCTTCGCACTCCCGACAGCCATTTCAATCAGTCGCTATCGGGGGGGTCCGGGGGGAATCATTCCCCCCGGCGGGGTTTGGGGCGGAGCCCCTATTAATCGGCAATTCCTTATGCTCTAAATATCCAGGTCGCGCACGGCCAGGGCGTTGCGTTCGATGAATTCGCGCCTCGCCTCCGCCCGGTCGCCCATAAGTTCCTCGAAGGCATAGCCGGCTTCTTCCGCGTCCTGTACGTCCACGCGCAAAAGCACCCGGTTCTCCGGGTTCATGGTCGTCTCCCAGAGCTGTTCGGGGTTCATTTCTCCCAGTCCCTTGTAGCGCTGGATGTTGATCCCCCTGCGGGCCTCCTCGAAAAGGGCCTTTTCCAGGTTGAAGAAGCCCTCGACAGGCCGGGCCCAGTCTTTTCCTTCCAAGGTAAAGGAGTCCCCGCCGCACTGCGCGCGTATGGCCTCAAAGGCGCCCCGGGCCTGACGGTAAATTCTTGAAGCGAAGAATTCCGCTCCCAGTTTCGTGCGGTGCCCCTGGCGATTTTCGAAGATCACCCGGTGCAGCCGCTCAAGGTCCGTTTCCTCCTGCTCTGTGGACAGAGAAAAGCCGCGTTCCGCCATATAACGCGAAAACGCCTCCAGAGCCTCTCCCTTTTCGATGAAGGACTGTGGTTCCAGCAGGTCCGGATAGCCCAGCAGGGCCATGAACAGAGGTTCGGCTATGCCGGCGTTTTCCGCATCGCGCATCCGCCGGCCTATGGAAGCTATGTCTCTGGCCAGGCGCACTATGCCCCTGCCGGAAAAGGTTTCCCCGCCGGCGCTGCGGATTACCGCGTCCCTGCTCACGCGCTGTATGAGGAAATCATTCAGTTCCGGGTCGTCCTTGATGAACTTTTCGAACTTGCTGTTGTGGGCGCGATAGAGAGGCGGCTGGGCGATGAAAAGGTGCCCGTGCTCGATAAGTTCGCGGTACTGGCGGAAAAAGAAAGTCAGGAGCAGGGTGCGGATGTGCGCCCCGTCCACGTCCGCGTCCGTCATGATGGCTATGGTGTGATAGCGCAGTTTGGAGAGGTCCGTATCGCTTTCCCCCCCTACCATGCCTATGCCGGCACCCATGGCCGTGATCAGGGATCGGATCTCCTTGTTGCCGAGCATTTTGTCAAAGCGCGTGCGCTCGACATTGAGGATTTTCCCGCGCAGGGGGAGAATGGCCTGTCTTTTCGGGTCCCTGCCCTGTTTTGCCGACCCGCCCGCGGAATCTCCCTCCACGATGAAGAGTTCGGATTCGGACGGGTCTTTGCTCTGGCAATCCGCCAGTTTGCCGGGCAGTGAATTGTCGGAAAGCGCGCCTTTGCGCCGCACCAGTTCTTTGGCCTTGCGGGCGGCCTCGCGGGCTATGGCGGCATCGACGGCCTTGTCGATGATCAGCTTGATGTCGCGCGGGTTTTCCTCGAAAAAGGTGTTCAGCTTGTCATAGACGATGCCGGAGACAATGCCGGCGACCTCGCTGTTGCCGAGTTTGGTCTTGGTCTGGCCTTCGAACTGGGGGTTGGGCAGTTTTACGGAAACAACCGCGGTCAGCCCTTCGCGCACGTCGTCGCCGGTCAGGCCCACCTTGAGCTTTTTGTTCTGTTCCGAGCTTTTCAGATAATTGTTGATGGCCCTGGTCAGCGCCGCCTTGAAGCCAGCAAGATGCGTGCCGCCTTCCTTGGTGCGGATGTTGTTGGCAAAGGTCAAGGTGTTTTCCTTGTAGCCGGCGTTGTATTGCAGGGCGAACTCCGCAAGCACCCCGGAGGCTTCGGCGCATCCGTATATCACGCTGTGCACGGCCGCTTCACCCTCGTTGAGATCGCGCACGAACTGCTCGATTCCGCCGTCAAAGCGGAACACCTCCTTTTCCTCCGTGCGCTCGTCGATAAATTCTATCTCCAGACCCTTGTTGAGATAGGCAAGTTCCTCAAAGCGCTTGCGCAGCACTTCGTAAGAAAACTCCAAGGTCTCGAAGATGCTGTCGTCCGGGGTGAAACGCACCGTCGTGCCGTGGTTCGCGGATTCTCCGATCCGGCGCAAGACCTCCAGGGGGACGCCGCGAGAATATTTCTGCGCGTAGACATAGCCTTCTCGGCGAATCGTCACCTCCAGCGATTCCGAAAGGGCGTTCACGCAGGATACGCCGACCCCGTGCAGACCCCCGGACACTTTGTAGGAACTGTTGTCAAACTTGCCGCCCGCGTGCAGTTTGGTCATGACCACCTGCACGGCCGGAACGCCTTCTTTCGGGTGCATGTCCACGGGAATTCCCCGGCCGTTGTCCGAAACCGAACATGAGCCGTCCAGGTGCAGGCGTACCGTGATCCGGCTGCAAAAACCGGCCATGGCCTCGTCCACGGAATTGTCCACCACCTCGTAGACCAGATGGTGCAGACCCCTGGAATCCGTGCTGCCTATGTACATGGCCGGGCGCAGCCGCACCGCGGCCAGACCTTCAAGAATTGTGATGCTTGAAGCGTTATAGGTCTCTGCTGCCTGTCCCTGCTCGAAATCTCCGTCCAAAGCCATCAGACTTCTTCCTCACTGCTGGTTTTTTCTTCAATTACCGCCATGGGCATGATAATGACCAGATAATCGCCGTCTTCGGCCCCGTTTATCCCGCACGGACCCTGCGGCCCGGTCATGGTCATGCTCAGTTTTTCCGATTTGTAGTGGTCCATTATGGACATAAGGTTGTTGGTCGGAAAGGCTATTTTGGATATTTCGCCTTTGTATTCCACATCCAGGCTCTCGGAGGCCGATCCCGTCTCGTGCCCCTGGGCGGTTATCACGGCCTCGGCCGGGGAAAGATCAAAATAGGCGCAGTTGTTGCCGCCGACATTGAAAACGGCAATGCGCTCCAGGGAATTTTTCGCGTCTTCGCGCCCGATGCTCATCTTTGAAACCCCGCTCGCGCTGAGACCGGCGACGAAAACCGTGTAGTCCGGGTACTGGCGGAAGTCCAGGGGAAGACTGAAGGATTCCACTTTGTTGGCCGTGCGCAGAAAAAGGCGCTTGTCTCCGATGTTCAGCTCTATTTCACCGTTGCCGAGCCATTTTTTCATCTCCAGAAGGTATTTTTTCTGGATCATGATCCCCTCCATGGGGAGAAGCGCCCGCAAATCCTCGTTGACGAAAGAACGCATGGCGAACTGGTGTCCGGTCATGCCGGCCGCCTCTATGCGCCCGTTTTCCGCCGGTTTCATGAAAAAGCAGGACAGGGCGCTGTCTTCGTCGTCTATGCAGTAGGCGATGCGGTCTATCAGCTCCTGGAGGTAATCTCCGGACCAAAGCGCCGCGCCGCTCTCGGGAAAATCGGAAAATGACTGAAACCAGGTGGAGTCGTTGACGGCCATGCGGTATTTGCGCCGACCCTGCTCAATATGCAGCAAGGACGCCGTAGCGTCGGTTCCGGAAGTCTCGACCTTGAGGGAGAGTTGTCCGGAAGGCAGACGCCGCAAAAGTTCCACAAACTGCCGCCCCGGCACCCCGATCAGCCCCTCCTGCACGACCTGGGCCGGATAGGAACCGCGAAATTCGAGATTGGTGTCTGTGGACATGATTTCAATTCTTTCATTTTCGGCCTTTAGCCAGATGGAGCGGAGATAGGCCGCTCCGGTGCGTTGAGGGATGATATTGGCGGATTTTTGCAGGCCGTCGATTATTTCTTCTTTATAAACTTTAACAAACATGTTTACTCCTTTATAGTATTAATAAGTGTTGTGTATATGTGCGTAACTACTTTAACATGCTTATTTCAAATATTTTTTAAGGAACAAATTCACGTATGCGCCTGTTCGCATCCTGTGCCCGGGAACAGGGCGAGGTTTTCAATGTCTGCCGAGGCACAGTTTTCCGATGTCTTCGGTCAGCTTGTGCATATCTTTGTCACTATCCAGCAACCTGGCCATTTTGTTCACGGAATAGATAATCGAGGTATGATCGCGTTTCCCGAAAAATCCGCCGATCTGGACGAGGGACAGTCCGAGCAGGTCGCGGCAAAGGAAGATGGCGATGTGCCTCGGAAGGGATATGGCCTTGTCCCGCCGTTTCCCGATGATGTCTTCCGGGCTTACGGAGAAATGCCTCGCAACGTGGTCCACAATGGAGGCCGGGGTAGGTTTGGCGTCTTCGGCGTCCTTGTCTATGATGACAGAGGCGTCGTAGGACACGGCGCTTGCCCCCTGTTTGCTGACCATTGAGCGGAAAGCCGTAAGCCGCGCCAGATATCCGTCTATGCCGCGTATATCCTGGGTACGCCTTACCAGGTTCAGGATAAGCTCGGGTTTCAGTCCGAGGTCGAACAGTTTGTTCTTTTTTTCGGCGTAGACCAGACGGATGTTCATATCCGGGCGTTTGAGCTCCACAGACAGTCCGGAGGCCAGACGGGAGGCCAGTTTCTGGGACAGGTCGGGGCAATGCGCCGGGTGGGTGTCGAAAGACAGAACCAGGAGTCTGCCGCTGGCCAGGCAGATGTCTATGAGCGCGGCAAGGTCCGTCTGCATCCGGGCTTCGCGCGCGCAGATCTGCGCGTCGTCAAGGAAAATGCAGTCTTCTTCCGGAGCGGCGTAGCGCCCTGAGCCCAGGCTGATGTTTTCCATGAAGGCGGCCGGTTCCCCGTAAAAGACATGGAGGTCTTTTTTATTCAAGGCATTGGCCATGGCCCCGAGGAGGTGGGATTTTCCCGAACCGCTCTGCCCGTGGAGTACAAAGGGGGTGAAGGGCGGAAGCTCGCGGGCCGAGACCTTGTCCACAGTCTCATGCGCTACGGCCAGGGGAAAATCGTTTTTCCTGTTGAAAAGAAAATTTTCAAAGGTGAAATGTTCTAGGAGCAGATTGTCGTGCTTTTCAGGGCGCAGGCGCGCCTGGAAAAGAGATTTGTCGGGTTGGGGACAGTCTTTCCCGGCGGGTCCGCAGGGCAGAGCATAGACGATTGTCAAATTTTCGCACAGGCGGGAGGCGATGTTTTCAAAAAAAGGACGCACCTCGCACATGAAGCGTTCGCGGAAAAAAAGGTGGGGGAAAACGACGCGCATGAGACAGTCTTCCTGATCGACGGAAATATCCAGAGGATCGAACCAGCGCCTGACTTCATCCGCCGGAAACGCCTCCAGAAGCTGTTTGCGTATATTTTGCTTGAACACGGTGGTACAGGAATTATGCCGCACAGGTCGATGGTTGAACCAGCCATATCTAGCATAAAAAAAACTCGGGTTCAACGCTTTTAGATGCATCGGCCCTGAGGAGGTCTTTTGGAAGTGGGGATGCTCCTGCCGCGGATTGAAACAAACGCGGCGAGAATCCTTGACAATACTACTCTCAAGCGTAAACTGCCTTTGGAGGCGGATATGACGACTGCCACTTTTGATACGCTCGGATATTTTGAACGCCTGAGGGCTGCTGGCGTTCCGGAGGAACAGGCCAAAGTCCAGGCGGACGCAATCCGGGAAGTGATCGACAACAAAATTTCCTCACTTGAGAACCGGTTAGTTTCAAAAACCGACTTGCAGATTGCCATGGCCGAATTGAAGCACGACCTGCTCAAGTGGATAGTAGGCTTGGCTTTTGCCCAAGCGGCTTTGACGGTTACTCTGTTCAGCATCGGATAACCCCCCGCCCATATTACCTGCTTGCGCGGTTTCTCAGCCTCCGTCTCATGGCTGACGCATCTAAAATTTTATATTGTTGATTCAGGATATTACGATATATGTCTTTGAGATTCGCGGCGGCGGCAACGCCGCCTTGCTCCTTACGAAGCCTGCAGCTTCTGGAGATGCTTGCGCATCGCCGCAGGGCGGACGCAATAAGCTGAATCAGGCCTGCCGCGATCCACCACGCAAAAAAAGAAAAAACCTCGTTGTGCTTGTAACGACAAGCAGATAGTATGAGTTTTGTCCACACCCACTATCACCAACGAGGTAAAAAGAGCATGCCCCAATTC
>JAITRF010000093.1 GCA_031288535.1 Desulfovibrio sp.
AATTGGGGCATGCTCTTTTTACCTCGTTGGTGATAGTGGGTGTGGACAAAACTCATACTATCTGCTTGTCGTTACAAGCACAACGAGGTTTTTTCTTTTTTTGCGTGGTGGATCGCGGATCGCCTCTGGAGCAGAATCGCCTCAAAATTGCACTGCCCCAGACGCGTTCAGGGGCTTCGACGGGAACGCGCCGCGAAAGGTTCCCGTATGCCGTAGCGGGCGGTCTTTTTCACGATTGTCGAATGATTCACGCCAAGGGCCGCCGCCGCTTCCCTATAGGACGAATATGGTTTGAGCGCCTCGCTCCAGTATTCCCTCTCAAAGGCGTCCATGGCCTCGCGATACCCGGCAGGAGGAGAGGAAGACCGGCTTTGCGGCGATGCGCGCATCTTCTCCGGCAGATGCCCGGGCAGGATAATCGGGCCTGTGTTTATTATGGTCAGCCGCTCAAGCAAGTTTTCCAGTTCACGCACGTTGCCGGGCCAGGCGTAGTGCTCGAACAGGGCGCAGACCTGCGGGGAGAGGGTCTTTTCCTGATGATAGGCGTCATTGAAACGGGCCAGAAAATGGTCGGCCAGCGGGATTATGTCTTCGACGCGTTCGCGCAGGGCGGGAATGTGCAAGGACAAAACGTTCAGACGGTAGAAGAGATCGGCCCGAAACAAACGCTCTTCCACCATTTCTTCCAAAGGCCGGTTGGTGGCGGCCATGATGCGCGCATCCACCGTTATCAGACGGTTGCCGCCCAGGCGGTAGAATTCCCTGTTCTGCACAAAGCGCAGGAGCTTGACCTGAAGCGGGAGAGGCATTTCTCCCACCTCGTCAAGGAACACGCTTCCCCCGGCGGCGGCCTCAAAAAGACCGGCGCGGCCCTGCCTGCGCGCCCCGGTGAACGCCCCGCCCTCGTACCCGAAAAGTTCCGCTTCCAGAAGCTGCTCCGGAATGGCCCCGCAGTTGATCTTCAGGAAAGGTTTATCACGGCGCGGGCTGTTGCGGTGCATGAAATCCGCCGCCACCTCCTTGCCTGTCCCGGATTCCCCGGTGATGAGCACAGGCGCGCCCGTGGATGCATACTCCAGAGCCTGGGTAAACACTGATCGCATCAGGGCGCTCCGCACGGTGCGGCGTTCCTCAAGAGCCGCCCGCCGGTTCATGTTCTCCAGGATGGAAGCGTAGCGGTCCGCGCTCTCTCTGGCCTTCTGCAGTTCGGTTCTCAGGCCGTAAACCTCGGACATGTCCCGCACGTTGGTCACAATGCGGATCAGCTTTCCGTCCGCGTCAAACACGGGGTTGGCGGTGTTCAAGGTGCGCTTGGCACCGTTCTGGAATTCCTGCTCGGCCGTCACCGGGCGTTTTGTTTCCACAGCCATCTGCGTGGCCGAAGGCGTGAGAAAACCCCGCGCAGCCAAATCCTGCACCCTGTGCCCCACGACGTCGGACTCCTCCGCCCCGGTTATGTTGAGATAACCGCGGTTCACCCGCAAAAGCCTGCCCGTGCCGTCCGCCACCACCAGCCCGTCTATGGAGGATTCGAACATGGCCGCATACTCGCGGTTCATGGCGCGCAGGCTCTCCAGTTCCTCTTCCAGCTCGCGCAGCCTGGACGCGCGCGGCCGGCCTGCAACGGCCCTCTTCGTTTTCATCAGAAATTCCTCTGGAGCATTTTACGCTTGAGATCCCCGCCTGACGGAAAAGCAAGCCCGCCTGCGCCAATCCCGCGAACGGCGTTACGCTTCGCTTCACACCGTCAGAGCATTTTATGGGAAAGATACTTTCAATGAGAAAATGCTCTAAAGCCGGGTCCGATCAAGAGTCCGGCAATTTACCGCTTCCGCCAGATGCACGGTCAGTATTTCCTCCTGCTCCTCAAGATCGGCAATGGTCCTGGCGATGCGCAGAATGCGGGTATAGGCGCGGGCGGAAAGGTGCAGACCGCGCACCGCGTCGCGCATAAAAGCTTTCCCGGAGGCGTCCAGGCGGCAGTGGCGCTCCAGTTCCCGCCCGAAGAGATCGGCATTGGTCCGGCAAAGGCCCTCGGAGAACCGCTCCTTTTGCCGTGTCCGCGCCTTTTCCACGCTTGCCCGCATCTGCGCCGAAGATCGCCCGGCCTCCTCGCTGCTCAAATCTTCATAAGGCACGGCCGGGACCTCCACGTGCAGGTCCATGCGGTCCAACAGGGGACCGGAAAGTCTGGAGCGGTAGCGCTGAATTTCGCCTTTGCCGCAGGTGCAGGTCTTGCGATTGTCGCCGAGATGTCCGCAGGGGCAGGGATTCATGGCTCCGACCAGCATGAAGGCGGCCGGATAGGTGAGGGTCTGGGCCGCCCTGGATATGGTCACGCGGCCGCTTTCCAGAGGTTGGCGCAAGGCCTCCAGAATCGGCTTGTGGAACTCCAGAAGTTCGTCCAGAAAAAGCACGCCCCGGTGGGCCAGGGAAATTTCTCCCGGCCTCGGGACAACGCCTCCTCCGACCAGCCCGGCCTGGGAAATGGTGTGATGCGGGGCGCGAAAGGGACGCTCTTCCATAATGCCCAGCCCAGGCGGCAAGGCCCCGGCCACGCTGTAGATCTTGGTGACTTCCAGGGCTTCCTCGAAGGACAGGCCGGGGAGAATGCCGGCTATGCGTTCGGCAAGCATGGTTTTCCCGCTGCCCGGAGGTCCGATGAAGAGCAAGTTGTGGCCGCCGGAGGCGGCGATCTCCACCGCGCGCTTCGCGTGTTCCTGGCCTTTCACATCCGCGAAATCAGAGGCGGATTCGGCCTTGAGACCAAGGGAAGGCGCCGGATCGGAAAACAGACCCGGCCTTGGGCCGCCGTTCCCGGACAAGAGGGCCACGGCCTGCCCCAAGCTCTCCACGGCATACACGTCAAGGTCCCGGACCACCGCCGCCTCGCGCGCGTTGCCCACAGGGACCAGAAACCCCCGCGCCCCGGAATTCCTGGCCAGAATGGCCAAAGGCAGCACTCCGGCCACCGGCTTCACCTCTCCTGTCAGGGAGAGCTCCCCGGCCATGAAATACCCCTCCGCCGCGTTTTCCTGAAGATGTCCGGCGGCGGCGAGCAGACCGACGGCCAGGGGCAGATCGTAAGACGAGCCGCCCTTTTTGCGGTCGGCCGGGGCCAGATTCACGGTGATGCGCGCTGGAGGCAGGCGGAAATTCATGTTGCGCAGGGCGGCGAAAACGCGATCCCGCGCCTCGCGCACCGCGCCTTCGGCCAGCCCGACCATGGTGAATGCGGGCAAACCGGCGCGGGTCAGGTCCACCTCCAGATCAACGCGGAAGGCGTCCACTCCGTGCAAAGCGCCGCAGGCGACGCGGGTGATCATGCGGTGGAGACTCCTTGTTCCATTGCCGATGCAAAATCAGGCGGCGTATCGGTTCGAATTTTTGTGGCTATGCCCCAAACCTTATCGGTCATCTCAAATAAGCAGCGATTTCGACAGTCGGCCATCACTCGCAGGCACCGCCGAAAACAACGGCAACTGGCGCTTGCAGGATTGCAGGCGCCTTTCAGCGGCATTATAATATTTTTCTTCCAATTCAATCCCGATAAAGCGACGGCCGTTCTCCAGAGCGGCCACGCCGGTTGAGCCCACGCCCATAAAAGGATCCAGGATTACATCACCTTCGTTCGTCGCCAATTTCAGTAAATGCGAAAGTAACCTAACAGGTTTTTGTGTTGGATGAACAGGCTCTTTCAAGCGCTCAGGGTGCATGCAAATCGGCGACTCATAAAAATTATGCATTTCATTTTGTTTGCCGAAATTCCATGTATGCCCTTTATTCCACATACATACAACAAGTTCACAGCTATTTAAAAATCCAGCTTTCCTGAATTTTGGCACAGGATTTGATTTATGCCATACAAAAAACTGAAAGGTATCAAAAATTGGATCAAATATTTCATGCCATTTTCCAAGTAAATTATAACTGCAAAATACCATTATATTACCTGTTGGTTTAATGATACGTGTAAATGCATCTTTTAAATCAGCAGGATTAAAATTTACATTATCCCATTCGGCAACATCATTATTGATATCCTTCCTCCAGTCAAATTTCATGTTTCCAGTTGAATAGTGACCAAGATTATATGGAGGATCCGTTAAAATCATATCAATGCTATGATCTTTTACCTCTTGTAATTTAATAAAAGCATCAGCATTATATATAGAATACTCAGCCATATTTCATCCTAAATATACCTTTTTGATATTAGCCAGGGAATTTATGATCAAATGTGAATTTTTCTTGTATTCATCTAAAATAATATGGTATCCATTTTTTGATTTACAAATGAAATTCCAAAAATTATTCCCTATAAGTAACTCGTCATCGGCAAAAAATTGCCTTACTCTTTCTTGTTTCCATGGTTTATCTTCACCAAATCTGTTATATGCTGTAGCAAAATAGATAATTATTTGTTCATCTTTATCTATTGTATTTGATAAAATGGCATACTGTTCAAGTATTGCTTCTTTTTCAGAACGAGCTTTTTTATTATCAAGATCGCCGCCAATTTTTAATTCAATAAGATAGTGTCTACCTGATTTGACATCAATCAAATAATAGTCACTATCGTGGCGCTTATCGGCTGATTCGGAACTCTGAATTTCACGAAGTAAAAAATAATCCTTAACTTCAGGTCTTCTTCTATGACTTTTGTAATCCTCAAGCAATTCCGCAATGACCTGTGTTTGTCTGGTATATAACGGTCCTTCAACATTATGCCTGACTGTATAAAACAGTTCGGCAATATTCACCGCAAGTTTTTCCAGCATATTTCCGAGAGAACTGTCCAGCGAACGCACCAGAGCGGTATAATACTGTATCTCCGGCCCAAGAGCGGCTATGAAAACATTATGTATTTTCATATTGATCGTGCCATCGGGAATATCTTTTTCCGCAATATGCCTGGCTTCGAATCCTTCCGCATAGCCTTCGATAGCGGTTTTGACGATCGCCCGGACGGCTTTCTCATTAGCGATCATATCTCAGCCCTGAACAGCATTTTTTGTGTTGGCTTTCCACAACTTGCTGCAAAATTACTTCGTGAGTGATTTTGCCTGGAGCATTCCAAATTTCCATGTGGGAATCTGTATTTTCACGCCGGCCTTTATCGCAGGACCAGCCGTCCCTGTTCGGGGACATGGTCATGAAGCTCAAGACCCAGGCGGCGGGAAAGGTTTTCTTCAATGCGCACGCCCTGCATGTGGGCGGCCTGGATGCGCCCGCGCGCCGCCTCGTTGACCCCGTAGCGTTCGAGCAAATCCGCATGGCGGTCTTCGAGGCTCACGAAGCCGTCGTGCAAAGTACGCTTGTCCGCGTAAATCACGGCCGCAATCATGAAATGCGCCTCGTCGCACTTTTCCGGGAAAGGCCAGAAGACGTGAAAAAGCACCGCCCTGGCTATGGGGGCGTTGCGCGTTTCGCGCATCACCCAGGCCGCGCCCAGCTGGGCGTGGTTCCCGCCTCGGCTGATGCTCCAGGCCTTGCCGAGGTCGTGCAGCAGTCCGGCCGCCCGCACCGCCTCCACGTTGACCTTCATCCCCAAAACCACGGCGCGCCTGACGAGAGCCTCGGCCATTTCCGCCACCCTTGCGCTGTGGTCGCGGATGTGCTCCGGCATGGAGTAGCGCTCCCAAAGCGCTTTGCAATCCTCATCCCCGGGGATGAGCACCAGCCCCGGATTGACGCGCGCGGCGCGGGCCAGAGGAAGAAACGCGTCGTTCGCCCCCTGAACCAGGGAAAGGGGAGACAGGTGCTTTTCCGGATCGAACAGAACCATGTCCGCTTCCGGAAAATAAAGGTCCGGCAGATCCGGCGGGGCATCCGGCAAACGATCCGCCCGCGCGGCGCCGGGTTCCCCCTGCGCCGCGCGCGGCTCTCCATATAAAGGTTTCAAGACCTACCAGCTTCAGGGCAGTTTAATGCCCTTTTCCTTGTAGAACTTCACCGCTCCGGGATGCAGGGGAACCGTCAGGCCGCTCAGGGCCTTGTCCAGGGATATTTCCTTGGCCTTGGCGTGCGAGGCCTGCACATCGGACAGGTTGTCGAAGATGCCTTTCAGAAATTCATAAACCACTTTTTCCGAAACCTTGTCGTGGGCCACTATGATCGCCATGACCGCGGGCGTTGCGGCGTCCTTGTCCACACCCCGGTAAGTCCCGGCAGGGATCTTGTCGGGCACGAAATAGGGGTAAATCTTGTGCAGGTTGTCCAAAAAGGCGCTGTCCATGGAAACCAGGGTGATGTCCTTGGTCGTGGCGATGTCCATTATGGCCGGAGAAGGATAGCCGGTGGTCAGAAAGGCAGCGTCGATCTGGTTGTCTTTGAAACGGTTGGCGGTGGAGGCGAAGTCCATGCGCTGGGCATCGCCCAAGTCCTTGTAGGTCATGCCGGCGGCCTGCAGAACGCCTCTGACGTTGGCCTCCACCCCTGAACCGGGGGCGCCGACGCTTACCCTTTTCCCGCGCAGATCGGCCAGCTTGGTGATGTTGCTGGCCTTGGAAACCACCAGGTGCACGTGTTCGGGGTAAAGGGCCAGAACCGCGCGCAGGTTCTTCACCGGCGCATTTTCGAACATGTTCTGCCCGTTGTACGCCCAGAAGGTGACGTCGTTCTGCACTATGGCGGTTTCAATCTCCCCTTTGCCGACGAGATTGATGTTGGCCACAGAGGCGTTGCTGGTTTCGGCCGTGGCCTGGACCACGCCGCCTTTGCTCACGGCGTTGGCTATGGCCCCGCCGATGGGGAAATAGGTGCCCGCCGTGCCGCCGGTGGCCAGGGACAGCCTTTCAGCGGCCAGCGCTCCCGGGGTCAGGCACAGAAGCGAAAAGGCCAGCGCAAGAAAACCGATCCTCAATTTCATAACACATCTTCTCCTGTCTTGATGTTTACGGAGTTTTTCGCCTTCCTTCCCTGAACGAAAAGGATCAGCGCCAAAATAGCCAGTCCCATGATATCCGTTCCCGTGCCGGGGTCAAGCAGCCCCACGGCGCCGATCAGGGCCAAAATACGCAACGGCCAGGCCAAGGTGGTCTTGAAGTAGCCCACCGTGCTCATGGCGAGCAAAAACACCCCGAGCAAGGCCGTCAGCACGGCCTGCACCATGGGCAGAGGCGAGACGTCGATAAAAAGAAGCATGGGATTGAACACATAGATATAGGGTACGATAAATCCCGCCAAAGCGAGCTTGAAGGAAGTCACCCCCGTCCGCATCGGGTCCGCCCCGGCTATGCCCGCCCCGGCATAGGCCGCCAGGGCCACGGGCGGGGTCAGGTCCGCGGCTATGCCGAAATAGAACACGAACATATAGGCCGCCATGGGCGGGACCCCAAGTTGCAGGAGGGCCGGAGCGGCCATGGTGCTGGTCACGATGAAGTTGGCCGTGGTCGGCAGTCCCATGCCCAGCAGTATGCTGGCCATCATGGTCATGAGCATGGTGGGCAGCAGCATGCCGTGGGCCAGAGTGACTATGCCGTTGGCAATGCGCAGGGCGAGGCCGGTGAGGGTGCCCGCTCCGATAATCATGCCCACGCAGGCGCAGGCGCAGGCCACGGCAAGCGACGAACGCGCCCCGGCCTCAAAGGCCTCGATCAGCTTTTTCGGGGTCAGGCGGGTTTCCTTGTTCAGCCAGGACAGGGCGATGCAGATCAGAATGCCGTAAAAGGCGGCTTTCAGCGGCGTATAGCCCGCCAGCAGCAGATAAATGATCGCGGCCAGGGGCAGAAGGAGAAAACCCTTGGCGCGCAAGAGAAGCCATACGTTGGGCAGGCGTTCGCGCGGCAGCCCGGTCAGGCCCAGGCGCTTGGCTTCGAAATGCACCTGGATCATAACCGCGGAAAAGTACAGAAGGGCGGGGATGATCGCGGCAATGACCACCTCGTTGTAGGGAACGCCCAAAAACTGGGCCATGATGAAAGCCCCGGCCCCCATGACCGGCGGCATGATCTGTCCGCCTGTGGAAGCAACCGCCTCGACGGCCCCCGCAAAATAAGGCCGATAGCCCACGCTCTTCATCAGGGGGATGGTGAACATGCCGGTGGTGCAGACATTGGCCACCGAAGAGCCGGAAACAGTGCCCATCAGTCCGGAGGCGACGACGGCCACCTTGGCCGGACCTCCGGAAGACCAGCCGGCCAGGGCCAGGGAGAGATCGATGATGAACCGGCCTATGCCGGTCTTTTCCAGCACCGAACCGAAAAGGATGAACATGAACACATAAGTGGAGGACACTTCGAGCGGAGTGCCGAAAATGCCCTCCCCGCCCAGGTACATGTGGTTGATAATGCGTGTTACGGAAAAACCCCGGTGTCCGCCCATGGAATCCGGGAGATAGACCCCGAAATGACAGTAGAGAAGGGCCAGTATGGCAAGACAGGAAAGCACCGGATTGGATATGCGCCGCGTGGCCTCCAGAAGCAGCACGATCAACAGGAAACCGGCCAGCAGGTCCATATCCGTGGGCAGGCCGGAGCGGTAGCTCAGCTCCTCGAAGTTGACCACCAGGTAAAGGGTTGCCGCCGCGGCGAGGCCCGCCAGAATAAAATCGTAGAAAGGCAGCCTGTGATGCTTTTCTCCCATGTGGTGTTTGGCGGGATAGAGCAGAAAGGTAAGGCAGAGGGCAAAGGCGAGGTGTACGGCGCCCTGGGTCTGGGCGTTGAGCAGCCCGAAGCCAGCGGTGTACATGTGAAAGCAGGACATGGAAGCCGCCAGAGCCGTCACCAGCAGGGCCTTGGGTCCGCTCAGGATGCGAAAGCGCGATTCCGTGTCATACTTGCGCATCAGCTTGTCAAAATCTATGCCGCCGGGATCGGAATGATCAGGCACGCTTTGTCCGCCCGCCCCTGCTTTTTCTTCCGTCATAATTTCCTCCGGGTAAGCCGAGCCGTTCCGAAGACACGGCGTTCAGCGGAAAAATAAAGGCGCCGGCCGGCAAAGGCCTCGTAAAGCGCTTCCCACTCTCCACCGCCGATACGCAGGCAATTTCGTCCCAAAACCGCGTCGCCCACGCGCAGAACCAACTCCCCGAGCGCCGGCAGCCGGCCTTCAAAGACCAGCCAGGGACCTTCCAGGTAAAAGCGCGTCCTTTCCGGGAGCACGGTCGGCAAACCCGCGTTCTGGGATTGGACCTTGCCCCGCCATTGCCGCACCAACCCGTCCCTGACCACATAAACGTCCTCGACCGGACTTAGCTGGACGGAATGCAGATAGCGCGTCGCAAAGACGCGCCCGAGCGGCATAAGTTCTTCTCTTGCGATCCCGGCCTCGCCGGTCCTGACGACAAGGACGTCCACCGGCCAAAGCCAGAGGGCCGCAAGGCCCAGGAGCAAAAGCGCGGCATGGCGCGTCATTTTTTCTTTTTCTGCAAAGCCGCCTGCAGGGCCAGCCCCAGAGAGCCGACGGCCGGAGCCGGATGGGGCTTGGGGAGATGTTTTTTCCAGTCTTTGTCCAAAGGCGCTTCATTTTGCGCGGCGTCTGCAGGGATGAGACCGACGCGGCGCCTCTGGCTGTCGATTTCTTTTACGCGCACCCGGATCTCGGAGCCAGGCGCGAGGTTTTCCAGGTTTCTTCTGGAAGGCGAAGAGGCCAGCGCCGCCTTGGGGAGCAGTCCGGTAATTCCGGGCGAGAGGCCGACAAAAATGCCGTAGGGGGAATGCCGCTCCACTGTTCCGCTTATCTCGGCGTCCACAGGCAGCAACTCCCGCACGTTGTCCCAGGGATTGCCGACGGCGTCGCGCAGGCTTAGCGATACGCGGCGCTTGTCCGGATCCACTTCCTTGATCTTCACTGAAACCGTATCGCCCGGCGCAAGCACATCCTCCACCTTCAGGACGCGTTTTTCGTGGGAAAGCTCCGAGACGTGCACCAGTCCCTCTATGCCGGGAAAAATCTCCACAAAGGCCCCGAAGGCCGCAAGGCGCGTGACCCTGCCGCCGACCATGTCTCCGGGCGACAGGCATCGCGCCGCTTCCACCCAGGGATCGTCCGTGACCTGACGCAAGGAGAGGGAGATACGCGGGGGTTTTTTGTCCTGCTCGATCTCAAGCACTTTGACGCGCACGCGCTCTCCGATGCTCAGGGCCTCGTCCGCCTGCCCCACCCTTGACCAGGAAAGCTCGGACAAATGCGCGAGCCCCTCCACCCCCGGCGCCAGTTCCAGAAAAACGCCGAAAGGGGCGAAGCGCGTCGCCACCGCTTCGCGCACGTCGCCGACCTGCAGAGAGGCCAGCACAGCCTCCCGGTTCTCGGCATATTCGCGCTCAAGCAGAGAACGGCGGGAAACGACGATGTTGCGCCCGCTCTTTTCCAGGCGGGTGATCAGGAAGGGATAAATTTTACCGACGTGCGATTCGGGGTCCTGCGCCGGGTGCAGGTCTATCTGGCTCAGCGGACAGAAGGCGCGCCGCTTCATTATGTCCACCGCGTATCCGCCCTTGACGAGCCCGGTCACCTTGCCCTCCACCGGGAGCCCGCTTTCGCGCGCTTCGCGCAGGGCGTTCAGACTGCCGGCCCCGCGCAAAATGCGCGAGAGGCGGACTTCCTGGGGACTCACGTTGACCACGTACAAATCAAGCACGTCCCCGACCGCGCAGACAAGCTCCCCGTCCCTTTCCAGCTCCTCCCGTTCCACAATGCCGTCCACCTTGTCCCCGGTGCTTACGAAGACCGTATCTCCGGTGACGGCCACAACACGCACGCTGACCCTCCGGCCCTGTTCAAGCGCCGGCCCGGGCGCGCCGTGCTCCTCCTGCCTCTCCAGCATCTCCGCAAAGGATAATTCCTCGTTTTCCGGCGCCTCCGGCACGGAAGAAATACCTCCTCCCTCTCCCGCCAAGTCTGAAACCGCCCCGCTCTCCGGCAAATCCGAAGCCGCTCCGCTCTCCGGCAAGTCCGAAGCCGCCCCGCTCTCCGGCAAATCCGAAGCTGCTCCGCTCTCCGGCAAGTCCGAAGCCGCTCCACCTTCCCCCGCCAAGCCTGAAACAGCGCCGCCTTCCCCCGCCAAATCCGGAGCCACGCCGCCCTCCCCAGCCGGGTCCGACGGGGGACAGTCTTCCTTCTCCGGGCCGGAAGGGACGCCGCCTTCCTCTGCCGGGGCCAAGGGTTCGATCCGTAGATTCATGTGTTCTCCTTGAAGCAGCGCTCAAACCGTCAAGCCCGGAAAACGCGCCGGATGGACGCAGGCCTGTAAATGCCGGAAAACGCGCCCGCGGGCGAAGCCGCAACTTGCCGTCAACGGCCGACCGGAAGCCGTCGCCCGCACAGAGCGGCGAACAGCCGCCGGAGCGAAAGCATCCTCCGCGCAAATCCCTGCCGAGGGATGCCCGCAGGCGGGTTTTCTCCGCCCGGGTGTAAATGTCATAGTGTTGAGTTGTAGCTAAACTCAAGACTAATTTCAATGCTTTTTATTCTCCGGCCAAGCTTTTGCCGGTTCGCGGGGCATCCGCGCAAATCTGTTTTGCATTTTCCGGCAATCGGGGCTATATCGCGTCCACCGGGCGGCAATACGCAATTCGGCGTGCGGCCTTTCATTCTCCAAGCCGATTCAGAAAAAAAAATTTGCAGGGAATTTCCGATGAAGATACTGGAGTTTCTCTTAAATGCGGAACGCGGGGGCGCCCCGACGGCCGGGTCTTCCGGGCTGCGGCGGCCTTTTATCATCGCCGAGGCCGGGGTCAACCACGAAGGCAGCCTGGAACTTGCCCGGCGTCTTATAGACGAGGCCAGGGAAGGCGGGGCGGACGCCGTGAAATTCCAGACCTACAGGGCCGACACCCTGGCCTCCAAAGACTCCCCGGCTTACTGGGATACGGACAAGGAGCCCACCAAAAGCCAGTACGAGCTTTTCCGCCGTCACGACAAATTCTGGAAAAGCGAATTCGAGGCGTTGAAACGCCATTGCGAGGAGGCGGACGTCGAGTTCCTCTCCACGCCCTTTGACCGGGACTCGGCGGTTTTCCTGAACGATCTCATGGACGTGTTCAAGATATCCTCCTCGGACATCAGCAACAAGCCCTTCATCAGGTTTATCAGCGCCTTCGGCAAGCCGATCATCCTGTCCTGCGGGGCCTCGGAGGCCTTTGAGATAATGGAGGCCGTCTCCTGGATACGGGGCAACGACCTGGCCCTCATGCACTGCGTGCTCAACTACCCCACGGCGGACGAAAACGCCGCCCTGGGCAAGATCTGCTCGCTGCGCCGGCTTTTCCCGGATCTTTTGATCGGCTATTCGGATCACACCCTGCCCGAGGATATGGGCACCCTACTTACGGCCGTCCTGCTCGGGGCGCGCATCCTGGAAAAACACTTCACCCACGACAAGAGCCTGCCCGGCAACGACCACTACCACGCCATGGACAAGGCCGACCTGCGCCTTTTCCTGCAAAGGCTCGAAGCGACGCAGGCGCTGGTCGGCTCTTCCGATTTGCGCAGCCTCCCCTCCGAGGCCCCGGCGCGGGCCAACGCCCGGCGCAGCTTGGTCGCCGCGCGCGAAATCAGGGCGGGAAGCGTGATCAGCCTGGCCGACCTGACCTGCAAACGCCCGGCCCACGGCCTCTCCCCCCGCCTGATCGACGAGCTGATCGGCAAAAAAGCCCTGCTCGACATCCCCGAAGACTGCGTCCTGAAATGGGGCATGATCGGGGAAGCGCCGTAAAGATTCGCCCCATTCTGCCGATAAGCGCCACCGGAGAACATACACGTATTCCGGAGGCCGCCACATGAGTTCCTATTATGCCGAGAGTCTGCCCGTCCTGCTTGACGCGCAAAGGGCGCTGATCACCCAGCTTGTACAGGAGGGTGGAGGGGAAACGCTTATCGAGCGCCTGCTCGCCCCGCGCCAGAAAAGCGGCCGGGAAATAGCGGCCGAAGCCCTGACGGGGCGGATGCGCTCCGAGGCCGCCGGTCTGCGCCAGTCCGCGCAAAACGCCGCGGAAGGAACAAGCATAGCCGACACACTGATCGCCGCGGGCGAAAGCATCAGCGAATCCTTGAGCGCCATGCGCTCCATAGCCGCCGGCTACCCGAGCATGACAGCACAGGAGCGGGCGACCGCGCAAACCGAGTATGAAGCGGCGCTCTCAGACA
Source organism: Desulfovibrio sp. (assembly GCA_031288535.1). Lineage (GTDB taxonomy): Bacteria > Desulfobacterota > Desulfovibrionia > Desulfovibrionales > Desulfovibrionaceae > Frigididesulfovibrio. The sequence goes on from JAITRF010000093.1 coordinate 13,090, forward strand.
TAAAAAATATCGTCAAATCCACTTCTTATAACGGCATGGCCCTTCTGGACGGCGCGCAATGGAGCAAGGACGAACGCACGGAGGACGGTAAAATCAAAATCCGCCTGGGCGGATGGGACAAGGAAATAAGCCTGACCGACCTGCAAAGCTTTGCCGGAGCTCTTCCACAATGGGCGGATATTGCGAGCGATGCCGCCACCTCCGCGACCACGCTCGGGTCGTCCCTGGAAACGATGCGCGTCAGGGATTTAAGCTGGCAGGCTCTGGAACAAAGTTTCAAGTCCAACGCCGAGGCCTTGGAACGCCAGGCGGGCATCCTCGCCGATTCCGCCGCCCGCTCCGTCCTGGGGGCGAAAGACGACCCCCTGGCCCGTCTGCTGTACACGCTTTTGACGGACCAGGGAAAACTCGTGGACAGCCTGTCGTAGAACGGGTTAACCTTAAGGGCTGACTGCATGGAATCACAATGCATGGCCTGCCATGAAGCCGTGCAGCAGGAACCGCGCGACATACAATGCAACGGCTGCCATCAGCCATCAGTAAAGTAGGCATAACCGCAGTTTTTTGCCGGAAAGGCCCGGCAGGAGATTTTACCATGCACCGCAGAATATTTCTGAGTCTCCTGAGCGTTGCGGGTCTGGCCGCCCTGCTCGACGCGGGCGACGGACAAGCCGCGTCAACACCCCCATCGGACAAATATCCGGATGCCTTCGGCGTTCTGCATGATTCCGCCCGTTGCATCGGATGCCGCAAGTGCGAAGCCGGATGCCGGGCCAGACATGCGGACCTGCTGCCCGAGCCGGACAAACCCTTTGACGACTTGAGCGTGCTTGAGAAAAAACGGCGTACCGACTATCGATGTTATACAGTCGTCAACAAATATACGGTAAAAGGTAGAGAAACCCCAGTATTCCGCAAAATACAGTGCAATCACTGTCTGGAGCCCGCCTGTGTTTCGGCATGTTTCGTCAAGGCCCTGACCAAGACGGAGCAAGGGCCTGTCGTCTATAATCCCGGGCTGTGCGTCGGCTGTCGTTACTGCATGGTGGCCTGTCCTTTCTATATTCCGGCCTACGATTACGGCGGCGTCCTGAACCCGCTCGTGTACAAATGCGATATGTGCGCGCCTTTCATAGCCAAAGGCGAACTCCCGGCCTGCGTGGAATCCTGTCCCAAAGAAGCGCTCAACTTCGGCAAACGCAATGATTTGCTAAGGCTGGCGCGTGAACGCATGAGAACGCATCCGGCACGCTATGTACCCCATATTTACGGCGAAAAGGAAGCGGGAGGGACAAGTTGGCTGTACATAGCCCCGACGGCGCACACGGCGCTGGGACAGCAGGAACTCGGAGCGAGCCCCCTGCCGCAACGGAGCGCGGGAATTATGGAAGCGGCCTGCATGACGGCGGGCATAGCGCCCGTGCTTCTGGGCGGGGCATATCTCGTCCGCAGACGGCGCGACGAGATTGCCGCAAGCGAGCGGGAGGCGGCCGTAAAAGAGGCGGTGGACAACGCCGCCGCCGAAACCGCCGCCAAACTGAAAACGGCTGCGGAGGAGGCCGCCAAGGATAAAGAAACCGCCATCGCCCGGGAAGTTAAAAAAGCCCGGGAAGAAACACTCGGGGAAATACAGGCGCAAACCGCCGCCGCAGGCGATTCCGGGGGAAATGCGTCCGAAGCGAAGACGGAGGAGGATGCGCGATGAATTTCAAACTCTTGAGTGCCGACACGCTGAAGGCCTATGTAAAAGATTACAAAGTGACGCTGAAAGCCTACGTAAAAGATCACAAAGTGATCTCGGCCATACTGTTCGTCGGTCTGGGCCTGACCATGTTGCGCTTTACCCTCGGCATCGCCGGCGTGAGCAACCTGGACGACAACACTCCCTGGGGATTCTGGATGAGCTTTGACCTCCTCTGCGGGGTCGCCCTCTCGGCAGGAGGATGCGCCGTCGCAGCCGCCTACCATGTTTTCGGCATCAGACATTTCGGCCCCCAGGTGCGCGCGGCCCTTGCAACCGCCTTTCTCGGCTACTTTTTTGAAGTTGTGGCCCTGCAGTATGAAGTCGGTCAACCCTGGCGGCTGGTCTATCCCCTTTTCTGGTCTCCGGGGACGAGATCGGCCCTGTTCCTGGTCGGACTGTGCGTATTTTTATATCTCATCGTCTTGTTTATCGAGCTGCTGCCCGCGCTTTTCGAGTACCTCGGCATGCGGACGCGGCGTACGGCCGCCGTACACTGGAGCGTACATCTGGCCGTTGCCGGCGCCGTTATCGCAATCATACACCAAAGTGCGCTTGGATCGCTCTATCTCATCGCCCAGCCAAAAGTACATCCGTTGTGGTATTCCGATTTTATGCCGGTTCTTTTCCTTATTTCAAGTATCTTTGCCGGATTGTGCATGGTCATTATTGAAGGAATTTTAGCTCATAAATATCTTAAAAAGTATATGGATGAGCAGCATATTAAAAATGCCGACAAGGTTGTTCTGAGTTGCGGTAACGCCGTTTTTCTGTTGATGATCAGCTATCTGTTCATTCGTATTGTAAATTTGATTGCGGATGACAATATTCAATACCTTACGACAGGATATGGAATGTGGTTTCTTGTAGAGATTATTGGATTTGTCGCGCTCCCTGTATTTTTACTTTTTATAGGCACCAGGGAAAAACGCATACGACTTGTTAAAATATCGGCAATTATCACCGTACTGGGAGTCATGCTTAATCGTTTTAATGTCAGTATCATAGCATTCAACTATAACCTTCCCCCGGATGAACGCTATTCTCCGAGCTGGATGGAAATTTTTATTTCCGTTTTTTTAGTTACGCTTTTGTTGCTTGCCTATCGTCTGATGTGCGCAAAGATGCCGATACTTAAAGAGCATGACGATTATACGGGATAAAATATACGGTTTTTGCGCCTGCCCCGGCGGGCGTAATCCCAATTCCCGATAAAAATTTAAGCGGTTTCAAAGCGTGTTAACACCTGAGGGTAATACGCTCCAGTGGCCGCAATTCGGCATCAAGTGCAAACGCCGTACCGCACGGCCGGAAATTACCTGCCGAACGAGCCGTGTACCTGTCTCTCCGCCCTGAAAAATCTGTATTTTCCCGCTTGCAAAAAATTATGCCTTGCATTATTACGATAAACAGTCATGTTATATTGCAATGATGCGCAGAGTAAAAAATGTTCCGGTCCGTATGCGTACCTACCTGCCGTTACGAGGTTTTTCCGCCCGGCACTATATTCCTATAAAACACATCCGTAATGTAATAAAAAACTCGCATGGCGCCCGATATGCAACATAAAGTCCAATTGCCGCGTCTGAAACATCACGCAAATGCGGAAATCTCCCGTGCCTGCGCCGCTGTCTCACGGACGGCCGGCTTTTTGCCGCTGAAGTTCCGTCAGGAAGCGCTCCGGCCGGATGGATGTCCGCTGAAATCGGAATTGCCGGAAAACAGCGCGTCGATTTGCCGTTTATCGGATTTTCCCCACATTGCCCGCAAAGGTTATGTTCCCCATATGTTTTGCTTCATCACCGCATACCGGCACACGGCTTTCAAAGCCGTCCCTATCTCTAAACTGTGCATCAGGAGGAAGATTTCATGAGCCAGGAACAGCAGGATATTGTTGTTGACGATGGCAGGGCCAGATGGTCGGATCTGTGGAAAAAAGAGGATTACTGGGCGATATGGCTCGGCTTCGTCGTGATTCTGTTCGGCTATATCGTCTTTATCGCCCAGGGACCCGCCTCCTTTCGGGAGACGGTAGACAAATCCAACCGGATTATGGCGGCGGAATCCGCGAAAAACGAGGTCTTCAAAAGCATTGAGTACCTGACCGCGCAGGACGCCAAAAAGAAACTCCGCTCCCGCGACAGCGCGGCCGGCAAGTCCGTTTCCTGGTTTCTGACCAGACCCGGCCGCTGGAGCAGCAACCCTGCCGACTCCTTTTTTGTCTCCGGGGACACAGTCGCGGCCGCCAATGAAAAGGCCAAACCGGCGGCGGCCGAAGCCAAGGGAAAACTTGAAGCGGCCTTGAAAGAAGCGACTGCTGCCCAGCAGGCGGCCGACGGCGCCGGCCTGAAGAACGCCGAATTGAACGCCGACGCCGAAGCGAAAATTGCCGCCTGGCGTAAAGCTCAGGGTGCTTCGAGCAAGGCTGCCGGGGCGGCGTCGAAAAAGCCGGTCAACCTTATCCCCTCTCTTTTGAGCGCCCTGGCGGTAGGAATCGTTTTCTTCGGAATCGGCATCTGCTGCATGGGCGAGAATGTGGTCAAATTCGCCCTCGGGTTCGTCGGCGTCTTTGTGGCGGCCGTGCTGGCGTTCATGATGGGTGCCCAGTCCACCATGCATACCTACGGCATCGGATCAGAAGCCTGGGCCATCATCATCGGCATGCTCGTCGCCAACACGGTAGGCACGCCGAACTTTATCAAACCGGCCCTCAAGACGGAGTTCTACATCAAAACCGGTCTTGTCTGCCTCGGAGCGGAAGTTCTGATGGACAAGATCGTGGCGATCGGCGGTCCCGGCATTTTCGTGGCCTGGGTGGTGACGCCCATCGTGCTCGTCCTGACCTTCATCTTCGGCCAGAAAGTGCTGAAAATGCCCTCAAAAACGCTGAACATCACCATCTCTGCCGATATGAGCGTGTGCGGCACCTCGGCGGCCATTGCGACAGCCGCCGCCTGCCGGGCCAAAAAAGAGGAGCTTACCTTGGCCCTCGGCCTTTCGCTGGTATTTACGGCCATCATGATGGTCGCCATGCCGGCCTTTATCAAGGCTGTGGGCATGCCTGACGTGCTCGGCGGCGCCTGGATCGGCGGCACGGTCGACTCCACCGGCGCGGTTGCGGCAGCCGGCGCCTTTATCAGTGATACGGCCATGTACGTGGCCGCCACCATCAAGATGATCCAGAACGTGCTTATCGGCGTGACCGCCTTCGGCGTGGCCCTGTATTGGACCACCAAAGTGGAGCCCGAGGAAATGGGCATGACCGGGCGGAAGGTCAGCATAATGGAAATCTGGAACCGCTTCCCCAAATTCGTTATCGGTTTTCTCACCGCCTCCTTTTTTTGCTCTCTCGTCAGCGGCGGCCTCGGCACGGACATGTCCAACGCCCTGGTCGGCCAGGGCCTTGTGGGCGGCCTGACCTCGCCCATGCGCAGCTGGTGCTTTGCCCTGGCCTTCACGTCCATCGGCCTGAGCACCAATTTCCGGGAGCTCGCCGTATACTTCAAGGGCGGAAAGCCTGTGCTCCTGTACGTATGCGGCCAGACCTTCAACCTCATCCTGACCCTGGCCATGGCCTACGTCATGTTTTACAAGGTGTTTCCCGAGGTCACCGCGAAGATTTAGGTAAACGACGTAATAACCTCACCTTGCAAAACCGGGACGGCCACGCGTTTCCGGACGGCAAACGCCGTGAGAATTCACGGCGTTTGCCCGATACGAGGCCCGCATGCTGAACGCTTTCTCCGTACACGCGCAACCGTCCTGTCCGGACAGCCCGCTATCCCCTCCCGGCCGGCCCGGCAGACTGCTGCGCCTCTGCCTGGCCTTGGGGGCCCTCACCTTTGTCATGTACGTTCTGGCTCCTTTGGCAATCGCCCTGCTCCCCCCCCTGCGTGATTATGACCGGGTAGTCAGGGAAACCGGCATCATGCCCGGCGCTCTGTACTACAGCGACGTTCCCCAGACCGTAGACGGAGAATTCAACAACCGTGACGCCATCCGCTTTCGCGTCCGGGCGGCGGAAAAATCCAGATGACATTTCCGCATTCCGGGATTGCCGACTTTTTTTCGGGACATTGACAAAACCGGAATATAAGATGTAGTGAAGCCGGGCTCGGAATGAGCGTCTCAAGCTTTGGCGGGATCGGACATGGACGGCGGCTGGATAGGATTGCAAAGCGTTCCCTCTGGGGGGAAGACCTTTATTTTCGAGAACCCGGCTGTCTGGAGCGAACCTTTGAAGGAATTCGCCATCCCTTGTCTGGTCCTTGAGCCTCTGCGGGCGGAAATATTCGTTCTGCCACAGGATGACGGCGTGCTTTTTCAGGGGCGACTCAAAGGACGGGTAGCCCTGCCCTGCGATCGTTGCGCCGACGACGCCGTGGTGGACCTGGATTACGGGTTTGACGAGTTCGAGCCGTATCCGCCTTTGGCCTTGCGCGTGGCGGCAGCCGTTACGGAGCGCGGGACGCCGGAAAAACACGGTTTTGCCGGTGGTCGGCGCGTCGATTACGCGCAGGACGAGGCCTGCGAGGATACGGAGGTCATCCGCGCGACTCCATGCGGACGGGGCATCGAGATAAACCCCGCCGCCCTGGCCTGGGAAGAATTTGTGCTCGCGCTTCCGGCGAAGCCCCTGTGCAGAAACGATTGCCGCGGTCTGTGTCCGGTCTGCGGCAAAAACAACAACCGTGAACTCTGCTCCTGCGCGAACGAAGGCGCGGACCCTCGCCTGGACGTCCTGCGCGGGATCAAAGTGGAGAAGGAAGGCGGCAACCCCGCAAGGAAACGAAATGGCCGTTCAGCAAAATAAAAAATCCAAATCCAAAAAAGGGATGCGCCGCTCCCATCACCATGTTCCCGTTCCCGCGCTTGTGCTTTGCAAATGCGGCAACCCGACCAGGCCGCACGCGCTGTGCCCTGTCTGCGGAACTTATCGCGGACGGGAATACGCCCCCGCGACGGAATAGGAATGTCGCGCGATTCTCCGGTCATAGCGGTGGACGTGATGGGGGGAGACTTCGGCCCATCCGTCGTCGTCCCCGGAGCGTTGGACGCCGCCCGCAAAGGCGGCTTCACCGTACTTCTGGCCGGAGACAAAGACATTGTGGGCAAAGAACTGGGCAAACACGACTGCAAAGGCGTTTCCTGCGATCTCGTCCACGCCTCCGAGGTCGCCCTCATGGGGGAAAAGCCCTCGGAAGTACTGCGCCGCAAGAAAGACTCCTCCATCCAGGTGGCCTGCCGTCTGGTCAAGGAAGGCAAAGCGCAGGGCGTGGTCAGCCCCGGACATTCCGGGGCAAGCGTGGCCTGCGGCATGTTCATAATGGGGCGGATGCCCGGCATAGACCGCCCCGCCCTGGTTTCCGTCCTGCCTTCGGAAAAGCGGCCCACTGTGGTTCTGGACGTGGGAGCGAACGTGGACAGCAAGGCGTACCACCTGCTCCAGTTCGGCCTGATGGGCGACGCCTTCGCAAAAACGATCCTGGAACGCCCGCATCCGACCATCGGCCTGCTCTCCATCGGCGAGGAAGAGGGAAAGGGAAACACCCTGGTCAAAGAAGCCTATGACCTCTTCAAACTCGTGCGCAACGTCAATTTCGTCGGCAACGTGGAGGGTCGGGACATTTTTACGGGAGATGTGGACGTCATCGTCTGCGACGGCTTTGTGGGCAACGTGGCCCTGAAACTCTCGGAAGGCCTTTCCACCTCCCTCTCGCGTATACTCAAACGGGAACTGTTGAACAGCACGCTTGCGGCGAAAATAGGCTCCCTCCTGTCCAAAGGCGCTTTCGCCCGCTTCGCGCGCTTTGTGGATTACGCGGAGTATGGCGGAGCGCCCCTGCTTGGCCTCCAGGGCATCGTGATCGTCTGCCACGGGCGCTCGAATCCCAAAGCCGTAAGCAACGCGGTCAAAATGGCCGCCGCCTTTGTGAGCAGAAACACCAACGAACGCTTGAGCGCCAATATTTCAGCCAACGAAGAGCTGAACCGCTTCGGCAAGGCCGTAAAAGCCTGAGGCGGAACCCGCGCGCCTTTTATCCCCGACAGCAAGGAGCAGACCCGGCATTATGACGACATATTCCTCCATAGGCGGATACGGTTTCGCCGTTCCGCCGAAAGTGCGCGAAAACTCTTATTTCACGGAAAAAACCGGCGTGAGCGAAGAATGGATAGTCTCGCGCACCGGCATATCCGCAAGACGTGTGCTTGAAAACGGGCAGACGGGAAGCGATCTCGCAAAGGACGCCGCCCTGATGGCTCTAGAGGACTGCGGGCGCGGGGCAACGGAAGTGACCCACATCCTCTACGCGACCTGCACCCCGGATTCCATGTGCCCGTCCACGGCCTGCGCGCTTGCGCACAAACTGGGCATAAAAGGCGTTATGGCGGTGGACGTGAACGCGGCCTGCTCCGGGTTCATCAACTGCCTTGAACTGGCGGACGGGCTCGCGGCGCGCGATCCCCTTGCCTGCGTGCTTCTGGTGGCCGCCGAAAGCCTTTTCCATCGCTGCAATGTCGAAGACGTCTCCACGGCCGTGCTTTTCGGGGACGGAGCCGGAGCCGTGGTCGTCGAAGGCCGGCAGGCCGCCGCCACCGCGCACCGGCTCCCCAAAGCCGACCTGGTGGACGTGCTGCTCGGTTCGGACGGCAGCCAGGGAAACCTCCTGCTCATGGACGGGGGCTTCGCGTCCCTGCCGTATAAACTCGGCGAGCCGGTCGGTCCGGAGTATTTCATCCGCATGAACGGAGGGCTGGTGTTCAAAAACGCCGTGCGCCGCCTTGCGGAGAGTTGCGCGGAGATCCTCAAGCGCAACGGATACGGAGTGGAACAGGTCGACCTCTTTGTCCCGCATCAGGCCAACCTGCGCATCATCGAGGCCGTGGGGTCGAGACTGGGCATAGAGAAAGAGAAGGTGTTCCTCAACGTACACAAATACGGCAACACTTCGGCGGCCTCCGTGCCCATCGCCCTGGGCGAGGCCCTGCGTGAAGGGCGCATCCGCGAAGGAATGCTGGTGCTGGTCAGCACCTTCGGCGGAGGACTGACCTGGGGTTCGGCCCTGTTGAAATTTTAGGGCATTTTGTCAGCGAAAGTATCTTTCCGATAGAATGCCCCGACGGTGTGAAGCGAAGCGTAACACCGTTCGCTGGATTGGCGCAGGCGGGCTGCGCCCGCCGTCAGGCGACAAGCGCAAAATGCCAGAGCAGTTTAACTTTGAAATTTGGACCGCTCTGCAAGGATTTGTTCGCAAATCCCTGCCGCGAAATGCTTGCAGGCGAGCTTCTCTCGCCGTTAAGCAAGCATTTCAAGCGTAAAATGCCTATAGAGAACGGATCAACTTTGAAAATACGCTCTGTGCGGAACACATGCAGGAAGGAAAATGAGCGAAAATAATCTTACCGCCATTGTCACCGGCGCCTCACGCGGGATAGGCAGACGCATCGCGCAAACCCTCGGAACGGCCGGCTACCAGGTCTATCTGACCTATGCAAGCCAGGCGGCGCAGGCCGAGGCCGTTGCGGAAGAAATCAGGTCCGCCGGGGGCAGGGCCAAAGCCTTCAGGCTGGACCTCGGAGACGCCAAAGCCGTCGCCGCCTTCTTCTCCTCGGAGATCAAAGACAGGACGGATTTGCACGTCCTGGTGAACAACGCCGGCATCACCGCGGATTCCCTGCTTATCAGCATGAAGGACGAAGACTTTGACAAAGTGCTGGATGTTGATTTAAAAGGCGCTTTCATATGCACGCGCGAGGCCGCCAGGATCATGATCCGGCGCAGGGCGGGACGCATTGTGAACATAGCGTCCGTAGTGGGGCTGACCGGCAACCCCGGGCAGGCGAATTACAGCGCCGCCAAGGCCGGACTCATCGGGCTGACCAAAACGGCGGCCAAAGAACTCGCCGGACGTAAAATTACGGTCAACGCCGTGGCTCCGGGATTTATAGAAACCGATATGACCGGCGCTTTGCCGGAAAACGTCAAGGCGCAGTATCTGCAAACCATCCCGCTCAAACGCTTCGGAACGCCTGAAGATGTCGCCGCGGCGGTTCTTTTTCTCGTTTCGGATCAGGCAGGATATATCACGGGACAAGTATTGTCTGTAAACGGCGGTCTCCACTGCTGAACTCGAACCTTAACCGGCTTGCCGCCGCAACAATCTGGAGGACACATGTCTGTTGAAGCCAAAGTGCAAAAAATTATCATGGATCAACTGGGAGTTTCCGCTGACGAGATCCATCCGGAGGCTTCCTTTGTGGAGGACCTGGGGGCGGATTCCCTTGACCTTACGGAACTGATCATGGCCATGGAAGAGGAATTTTCCCTGGAAATCGACGACGAGGAAGCCCAGAAGCTCCTCAAGGTAAAGGATGCCGTTGCCTACGTTGAAAAGCACGCCAAGTAAGCCCCGCCTGACACAACCCCTGTCTTGCGGCGAGCGGCGCCGTGTCAAGGGCTGCGCCGCGCGCCTGCGCGCTTTGGCGCCCGCAAGGCTCCGGGCGGCCTTTTTTGAAACAGTCAACGCCTCAAACAGTCGCCTGCCGGCGGGCGAAGCCCGCTTGCGCCTGTTCGGCGGCAAGGATTTGAAAACAAATCCTTGCGGGCATTTCAAGTGTGAAATGCCCCAACCCTTTTGAGGAACACCGGATATGACCAGAAAACGCGTGGTGATAACCGGGCTCTCGGCGCTTTCTCCCATTGGCGGAAACGTTGCCGAATCCTGGGACAATCTTCTTGCCGGCAAATCGGGCATAGCGCCGATAACGCTTTTCGACGCCGGCGGTTTCGCCGCGCGCATAGCCGGCGAGGTAAAAAATTTCGACCCCGAAGCTTACGGCCTGCCGGCCAAACAGGCCAAACGCATGGACCGCTTCGCGCAATTCGCGGTGTCCGCCGCGCTCATGCTGCTGAAAGACGCAGGGTTCGCCGTCAATGATGAAAACGCCGAGGACGTTTCCGTTATTCTCGGGATCGGGCTCGGCGGCCTGAAAACCATTGAAGATTTCCACTCCCGGCTGCTTGAGGCCGGGCCAGGCAAAATTTCCCCCTTCATGATCCCCATGCTCATTTCAAACATGGGGCCGGGGCAGGTTTCCATTTTCACGGGCGCAAGGGGCGAGAACGTGGTCGCGACCAGCGCCTGCGCGTCGGCCCTGCACGCAATCGGCTACGCCTATACGGAAATTCTTCTCGGAAGAACCGCTTACGCCATCACCGGCGGGGTGGAATCCGTGATAACCCCCATGGGCATATCCGGGTTCACCGCCTTGAAAGCCCTCTGTACGGCCAACGAGAACCCGGAAAAAGCCTCCCGCCCCTTTGATCTCAACCGCAGCGGCTTCGTGATGGGCGAAGGCGCGGCCATGCTCTTTATGGAGAGTCTGGAATCCGCGCAAAAACGCGGCGCGAAAATCTATGCGGAGATAGTGGGCTTCGGCGCGACCGGCGACGCCTTTCACATGACCGCTCCGCGCGACGACGGCGAAGGCATGGCCGGGGCCATGCGCAGGGCCGTCGCCGACGCAGGGCTGACCCCGGACGCGGTCGGACATATAAACGCCCACGGCACCTCCACCCCCCTCAACGACATCGCCGAAACCAGGGCCATCAAGAACGTCTTCGGGAAAAGGGCCTACGACATACCCATCTGTGCCAACAAAAGCCAAATCGGCCACCTGCTCGGGGCGGCCGGGGGCATGGAGAGCGCGTTCACCATACTCGCGCTGCAAACCGGCATCATTCCGGGGACGATAAACCATGAAACGCCGGACCCGGAATGCGATCTGAACTACATGACGACCGGGCCGAAAAAGATCCAGGCCGAATACGCGCTGTGCAATTCCTTCGGCTTCGGCGGCACCAACGCCTGCATTCTGTACAGGCATTGGGCCGGATAGGCCCGGCTTCAAGCGGCGCCGCTTTCCCGGCGGGCAAAGCCAATCCGCCCGGCATAACGGGTTCCATCTCTGTCCCGGCTGAATATCAACAAGGATATTTGTCATGGATGAACTTCTTCTTTGCGATCCGGAGGCAGCCGGGGCGATCTGCATGGAAATCCGGCGCCAGTTGACAAAGCTCGAGCTCATAGCCTCGGAGAACTTCGTGTCCAAAGCGGTACGCGAAGCCCAGGGCAGCGTTCTCACCCACAAGTACGCCGAGGGCTACCCGGGGAAACGCTACTACGGCGGCTGCGAATGCGTGGACATAGTTGAAAACCTCGCCATATCCAGAGCGCGCAAGCTGTTCGGCGCGGCCTACGTAAACGTGCAGCCCCACTCCGGCAGCCAGGCCAATATGGCCGCTTACCTTGGCACGGTCGATATGGGGGCCGTTATTCTCGGCATGGACCTTTCCCACGGCGGGCACCTGACGCATGGCAGTCCGGTCAATTTTTCCGGACAGTTCTATAAATTTCACGCTTACGGCGTGAACAGGGAAACAGGCTGCATCGACTACGACGAACTCCTGGCCCTTACGCGCAAGCACAGACCGGCGCTGATCGTAGCCGGGGCGAGCGCCTATCCCCGCACTCTGGATTTCGCGCGCTTCCGCGCCATCGCTGACGAAACTGGCGCAAAACTCATGGCCGACATGGCCCACATCGCCGGACTGGTCGCCGTGGGACTGCACCCCACCCCGGTCGGCCAAGCGCATGTGATAACCACCACCACGCACAAGACGCTGCGCGGCCCGCGCGGCGGCATGATTCTGGCTGACGGGGACCTGGAAAAAAACCTGAACGGTAAAATCTTTCCCGGCACTCAAGGCGGCCCGCTCATGCACGTCATCGCCGCCAAAGCCGTGGCCCTGGGCGAGGCGCAAAAACCGGCCTTCCGGCGTTATCAGAAAAAAATCCTTGAAAACGCATCCGCACTCGCGGCAGAACTCTCGGCCGCCGGCTTCGACCTTGTCTCCGGCGGCACGGACAACCACATGATGCTCATAGACTTGAGCAACAAGGGAATTACGGGCAAAGAGGCGGAAACCGCCCTGGACAAGGCGGGCATAACGGTAAACAAAAATACCGTGCCCTTTGAAACGCGCTCGCCATTCGTGACTTCCGGCATCCGCATCGGGACCCCGGCCCTGACCACGCGCGGCATGGACGCGCGCGACATGCGCAAAATAGCCGGCTGGATCGCGGAATGCCTTGAATCCTGCAACAATGAAAGCCGTCTGGCCTCCATCAGCCGCAAGGTGGAGAAATTCGCGTCAGCTTTCCCGCTCTTCGCCTGGTAGCCCGCCGGGGCCTGTCATGACGCGTCTGCCCTGGCCGCACTACTTCATGAACATTACCCACCTGGTGGCGGAGCGCTCCACCTGTCTGCGCCGCAAGGTCGGAGCGATTGCGGTCAAGGACAAGCGCATCCTGGCCACCGGCTATAACGGAGCCCCGCGCAACATACGCGATTGCCTGGAAATCGGAAGCTGCCGGCGCATGCGCGAGGGGACTCCTCCCGGAGAACGTCACGAGCTGTGCCGCGGCATCCACGCCGAACAGAATGTGATCATCCAGGCGGCGGTACATGGGGTTTCCCTGGAAAAGGCGGTGATCTACTGCACCCATCAGCCCTGTTCCATCTGTTCGAAAATGCTTATAAACTGCGCTGTGGAAGCCGTTTATTTCGAAACTGCCTATCCGGACCCCATGGCTGTGGAACTGTTCGCGGAGGCGGGAATAACCTTGGCCAGCCTTGACGGATTACCGGAGTTCGCGTGTCGCGGAGAGAGCACCCTTTCCATGGCCTGATGCTTGAAGCCGTGTCTTTGGCGGCAAAGCACAAATTTCGGACCGGGCCGAACCCCTGCGTAGGCGCCCTGCTGGTTCGCGACGGCATAATTGTGGCCCGCGGCGCGCACAAAGGCGCGGGTCTGCCCCATGCGGAAGTCGAGGCCCTTGAAGACGCGCGGCGCAATGGGGTTGACCCGGCGCAATGCGTTTGCCTGGTCACCCTGGAACCCTGCCGTCACCAGGGGAGGACGCCGCCCTGCACCGAGGCCCTGCTTGCCGCGGGCGTAAAAAAACTCGTCGTGGGCGCACTTGATCCCAACCCCGAGGCCTCGGGAGGCGCCGAATTTCTGCGCTCGCGCGGCGTCAGCGTGGAATGCGGAGCGGCGGAGGATGAATGCCTGGACCTCATCAGCGATTTCATCACCTGGCAAACCACGGATCTGCCCTACACGGTTCTCAAACTGGCCGCCACCCTGGACGGACGCATCGCCACGCGCACCGGTCATTCCAAGTGGATCAGCTCGGATCAGTCCAGACGCCACGTGCATGAACTGAGGCGGAAAGTCCAGGCGGTCATCGTGGGCGGCAACACCTTCTACAGGGACGACCCCCTCCTGAACGCCCGCCTTTCGGTTGAAGAAGACGCCGAAGAAGATCCTTCGTCCGGACAGCCCCTGGCCGTGATTGCTACCTCGCGCCTGCCCGACGCCGACCTGCCTATGCGGCTTCTGCGCGAAGGGCAAAAGCGCCTGATCTTCTGGACGACGGCGGCGGCCGCCGCCGGTCCCGGGGCGGAACAACTCCGCCGCAAAGGCGTACGCGTACTCGGACTGCCGGACGTCGCTCCCGGCGACAAATATGGGACGGACCTGCACTCCGAGCTTGATCTGCGCGCAGGGCTTGTCTGGCTGCGCGAAAATCTCGGCTGCCTCCATGTGCTTTGCGAAGGCGGCGGACGCCTGGGCCTCTATCTGCTCGACAAGGGGCTGGCCGGAGAATTCATCCTGCACCTTTCGCCCAAGATCCTGAGCGACAACGAAGCCGTCCCGCTCTTCAACGGCCTCGCCCCGCAAAGCGTCGATCAGGCACTCAGTCTGCGCTTGACCGAAACCGCACGCCTGGGACCGGACCTCATGCTGGTCATGCGCCCCCCGCGCCCCGAGACGAAAACACCGGAGATGCCCTCATGTTCACCGGACTGATCAGCGGAATTGGCGAAACCCTGGCCCTTGACGCGGGCGCTGCCGATGCGCGCTTTTCCTTCCGCACCCTTTTCCGGGTAGACGACTGGAAGAAAGGGGAAAGCGTGGCGGTCAACGGGGTCTGTCTCTCCGTAGAAAGCTTCGGAACAGACTACTTCAGCGCCTACGCCTCGAACGAGACCCTGCGCCTGACCAACCTAAGCGCCCTGCGCAAGGGGGATCGAGTAAACCTTGAGCGCGCGCTGGCGCTCGGCGATCGCCTGGGCGGACACCTGGTGAGCGCCCACGCCGACGGCACGGCCCTGATCCGGTCCACAAGGGAAGCCGGAGAGTCCAGGGTCATCCGAGTAAGTTTTCCGGAGGAATTTTCCTCTCAGGTGATTCCCAAGGGCTCGGTGGCGCTTGACGGGGTGAGTCTTACGGTAAACCATTGCGGCCCCGGCTTCCTTGAGGTAAACATCATTCCTGAAACCTTGAAAAGCACCACCGCCGCTTCTTGGAAAAAAGGCCGCCGGCTGAACTTTGAAACGGACCTGATAGGCAAATATGTCGCCGGGATGCTGGCGCCTGCGCTGAACAAAGAGCGGGAAAAGGGAGTGGACCTGGACTTCCTGCGCGAAAACGGTTTTTAAGGAAATTTAAACGTCAATCGCAAACGTAAAATGCTCTGGAAAATGCATGAACGAAACACGCCCCGGTTCGCGGACTGATAACGAGGGGTGATGAAAACGGGAGAAACCATGCCCATCTGCAAGGCCGAGCAGGCCATTGAAGAAATCCGCAACGGACGCATGATCGTTCTGGTGGACGACGAAGATCGCGAAAACGAGGGAGACGTCACCATCGCCGCCCAGTTTTGCACCCCCGAGGTCATAAATTTTATGGCCACGCACGCCCGCGGTCTGATTTGTCTGCCTCTGTCCCCGGAATTGTGCGACCAACTGCAGCTTCCCCTTATGACCAAACGCAATGAATCCGGATTCGGCACCAATTTCACGGAATCCGTCGAGGCCCGCCACGGGGTGACGACGGGCATTTCCGCATTCGACCGGGCCACAACCATACAGACCGCCGTAGCCGACAACGCCAGACCGGAAGACCTGGTCAGACCGGGGCATGTTTTCCCCCTGCGCGCGAAAAAAGGCGGGGTTCTGGTGCGGGCCGGGCAGACCGAGGGCAGTGTGGATCTGGCGCAGCTTGCCGGAGTCAAGCCCGCGGCCGTCATCTGCGAGGTGCTCAACGAGGACGGAACGATGGCCAGGATGCCGGATTTGATTGTTTTCGCAAAAAAACACAATATAAAAATTGCGACCATCAAGGACATCATCCGCTATCGCATGCAAAGCGGCCTGCTTTCCGTAAAACGCCTGGCCCAGGCCAGGCTGCCTACGCGCTACGGGGAGTTCACCATTATCGCCTATGAAAACGAACTGCGCGACGACACCCACGTGGCCATTGTCAAAGGCGAGCCGAGCCCGGACACGCCCACCTTGGTGCGGGTGCACAGCGAATGCCTGACAGGCGACGTCTTCGGCTCTTTGCGCTGCGACTGCGGCGGGCAGATCGCCGCGGCGCTCGCGCGCATCGAGCAGGAAGGCGTCGGAGTTGTGCTCTACATGCGCCAGGAAGGGCGCGGCATCGGCCTTGCCAACAAGATCAAGGCCTATTCCTTGCAGGACAACGGCATGGACACCGTGGAGGCCAACAAGAAGCTCGGGTTCCAGGCCGACCTGCGCGATTACGGCATAGGCGCGCAAATTCTCGTGGACCTGGGGATACGCAAGATGCGGCTTATGACCAACAATCCCAAGAAAATCGTCGGCCTGGAAGGCTACGGCCTGGAAGTGGCCGAACGCATCCCCCTGGAGCTTGAGGCCTGCGAATTCAATGCCGCCTACCTGCAAACCAAGAAAGACAAAATGGGGCACCTGCTGTTTCTCGACAAATGCCAGAACTGCGACCAGGGACGATCTTCCTGAGGCGCAGCAAATCTTACGCCGGAGACCTTATGAAACCTTCGCTTATCACCATTGACGGCCGGCTTTCCGCCTCCGGACTCAAAATCGCGCTCGCGGCCAGCCGTTTCAACTCCATAATCGTGGAGCGCCTTGTGGACGGGGCCGTCGACTACCTCATCCGCCACGGACTTGAGGAAGAAAACCTGACTCTCGTGCGCCTTCCCGGCGCCTTTGAGCTGCCTCTGGTCTGCCAGAAGCTCGCCCGCAGCGGAAAGTTCGACGGCATAGCGGCTTTGGGGGCCGTGATCCGCGGGGCGACGCCGCATTTTGATTTTGTGGCCGCGGAGGCGATCAAGGGATTGGCCCAGGTGAGCCTTGACACCGGCGTCCCCATTGGCTTCGGCCTGCTCACCACGGACAATGTCGAACAGGCCGTGGAACGCGCCGGGTCAAAGGCGGGCAATAAAGGCGCCGACGCCGCGGCCGCCATGCTCGAAACCATCCGGGTACTTGAGCAGTTGTAGAATGGCGGCGGGCAAAAAACAATACCGCCGGGCGGAACGGACATTCGCCTTCAAGGTGCTTTACAGCCTGAGCTTTTCTCCGGCAACGGGCGAGGATTCCCTGCGCGAGGCCTTTCTCAATTTCCCCGGGCGCCCCGAGGGACTGCTTCCCGAAGACAACTACGCCTGGCGTCTTGTCCTAGGCGTATGGGAAGACCGGACGCGACTGGACGCGGATCTGGCCTCCCATCTGCACAATTGGCGAGTAGAACGCGTGGGCAAGGTGGAAAGCGCCATACTGCGCATCGCCCTTTTTGAATTGAAGCGCAACGCGCCGGACGTCCCGCCCAAGGTCGTCATCAACGAAGCCGTGGAACTGTGCAAGCTGTACGGCGACGACAAGTCGGGAATCTTTGTGAACGGAGTGCTGGACAATGCGGCGAAGCTCACCCGCGGCGAAGAAAACCCGCAAGATCCGGTCCGTGAAATCCATGCGACCGCAAAACCCGCATACGAACCATGAAATACAATCCCCACGCGCTTGAAGACAAATGGCAGAAATTCTGGGAGCAAAACCACTCTTTCCAATGCCGGGAAGAAAGCTCCAGACCCAAATACTACTGCCTGGAGATGTTCCCCTACCCTTCGGGGAAAATCCACATGGGCCACGTGCGCAATTACGCGATAGCCGACGTGGTGGCGCATTTCAAAAGGATGCAGGGTTTCAACGTGCTGCATCCCATAGGCTGGGACGCCTTCGGTCTGCCCGCCGAAAACGCCGCCATCCAGCACGGCACGCACCCGGCAAAATGGACTTACGACAACATAGACCACATGCGATCCCAATTGAAACGCCTGGGGTTTTCCTATGACTGGAGCCGGGAAATAGCTACCTGCGATCCCGAATATTACCGCTGGGAACAGCTTTTCTTCCTGAAATTCCACGAACGGGGGCTGCTTTTCCGCAAACAGGCCCCGCAGAACTGGTGCCCGCGCTGCAATACCGTGCTCGCGAACGAACAGGTCGTGGAAGGCCTCTGCTGGCGTTGCGACGCCGTTGTGGAACAAAAGGAACTGACGCAGTGGTTTTTGCGCATCACGGACTACGCCCAGGAATTGCTGGATGACCTGGAAAAACTGGAGGGAGGCTGGCCGGAACGGGTCATCGCCATGCAGCGCAACTGGATGGGCAAATCCGTCGGCGCCGAAATCCGCTTCGGCATCGAGCGAAGCGACAAGTTCCTGCCGGTTTTCACAACCAGGCAGGACACGGTCTTCGGCGCGACCTTCATGAGCATAGCCCCGGCCCACCCTCTGCTTGACGAAATTACCGCCGGAACGGGCCGGGAGGCGGAAGTCGCGGAATTCGCCGCCAGAATCCGGAAAAGCGACCCGAAGGAGCCGGACGGAGAAGCACAGGAAAAAGAGGGCGTGTTTACGGGCCGGCACTGCATCAATCCTTTCAGCGGGGAACGCATGCCCATCTGGGTGGCGAACTTCGTGCTCTCCGGCTACGGGACCGGGGCGGTCATGGGGGTTCCCGCCCATGACCAGAGGGATTTTGAATTTGCGAAAAAATATTCCCTGCCCATCCGGGTGGTCGTCCAGCCCGCCCATCTCGCGCCCCTGGACCCCGTCCTCATGACGCAGGCCGAGACGGAGGCCGGCCTTATGGTCAATTCCGGGGAATTCAGCGGCCTGCACAGCGAGGAAGGGAAAGTGCGCATCGCGGATTTTCTTGAAGCGGAAGGACTGGGAAAACGAAGCGTAAACTGGCGCCTGCGCGACTGGAACGTCTCGCGTCAGCGTTACTGGGGCACGCCCATCCCCATGGTCTACTGCGAAAAATGCGGAGTGGTGCCGGAAAAGGAAGAAAACCTGCCCATCCGCCTGCCCCGGGACCTGGCCGTTCACCCGGACGGCCGCTCTCCCTTGCCGGAGTCCCCGGCCTTCTACGAATGCCCCTGCCCGAAGTGCGGGGGCAAAGCCAGACGCGAAACCGACACCTTCGACACCTTTGTGGAATCTTCCTGGTATTTCGCCCGGTACACGGACCCGGTCAACGCGGAGGCGCCCTTCGACAAGGAGAAGATCGCCTACTGGATGCCGGTAGACCAATACATAGGGGGCGTCGAACACGCCATTCTCCACCTCCTGTACGCGCGTTTTTTCATCAAGGCATTGCGCGACTCCGGTTTCATTCCGAAACTGAGCGGCATGGACGAACCCTTCGCCAACCTGCTCACTCAGGGAATGGTGCTCAAAAGCGGCAGCAAAATGTCCAAGTCCAAGGGGAACACGGTAGACCCTTCGGAAATGATCGACAAATACGGCGCCGACACCGTCCGGCTCTTCTGTCTTTTCGCCGCTCCGCCGGAACGGGACTTTGACTGGGCGGATTCCGGCATAGAGGGGGCCTATCGTTTCATTAACCGCATCTGGCGGCTGGCGCTCGAACTCGCCGGCAAGGTTCCGGCGATTGACGCCTGCGCGGCCTCGCCGGCCGATGCCGCGTCGCCGAAAGCGCGCGCCCTGCGGCAAAAGGAGCACGCAACGGTGAAGAAAGCCGGAGAGGACATCTCCGGACGCTTCCAGTTCAACACTGCGATCGCCTCCGTCATGGAACTGGTGAATCTCATGTATCTGGTCAAGGACGAACTGCTTGCGGACGAGGGCGGCAAACGTGTCCTCGGTTCGTCCCTGTTCACCGCCATCACCCTGCTTTTCCCCTTTACCCCGCACATCTGCGAGGAACTGCGCGAGCTGCTCGGGTCGCCCCTGCCCCTGACGGAAAGGGTCTGGCCCGTCTACAGCGAAAAGGCGCTTGGCGCGGAAAAAATAACCATAGTGCTTCAGGTGAACGGGAAACTCCGGGGCAAAATCGAGATGCCGGCGGATGAAGATGAGGAGATCGTGAAACGCGCGGCCCTGGACGACCCTCATGTGCAAAAACATATTCAGGGGCTTGACGTAAGAAAGGTGGTCTATGTCCGGGACAAGCTCATCAATGTGGTCGCGGGATAAGGCGGAAACGGCGCGCGAATTGCGGCAGCGCGCGCGGCCGCTGCCCGCTCTTGGCCTCTGTCTGGCCCTTGCGCTGTTCTGCGCCGGCTGCGGCTACACCCTGGCCACGAATTCGCCTTCGGTGCTGGGCACGGGTGAAAAAACCCTGAAAGTCAAGGGAGTGGACTATCCGACCCTGCAACCCTGGCTGCCCAACTCCATACGCTCCGTCTTGCGCGACGAGATGGGCGCGCGTTATCTGGCTCAATGGGTGGACAGCGGCCCGGCGGATTTTGAAATTCAGATCAACGTGATCTCTTTTACAAACCGCTCCTGGATCAGCTCGGAGGTGGACACGACGCAGCTTTTCGCGGCGACCATGACCCTGGAGGCTCTGCTGTACAGCGGGAACGACAACAAGGAAATCTGGCGTTCCGGCCCGATCAGCTATTCGGAATATGAGGCGCAGATAGACGAGAAAACAGCTTCCGCTTCCATAATCCGGCAAATCATCCGGCGCCTGTGCGACAAAATGCGCAACACCTTCTAGCCGTGTATCGTTTAAAATCACGCATCCGCTTCGTTTTAAGCGATAATTCCATTTTCAGATCAAAAATGTCCTCATTTTTGATCTGAAAATGGAAAGCGTGACAGGATGTCACGCCGAAATGCGAAGCATTTCGAGCGGCAAGGCGAAACAGCGCTTGCGCC
>JAITRF010000149.1 GCA_031288535.1 Desulfovibrio sp.
AACGGGGCCGTTCCTTTTTTTTGTGGCCCTTTTTTTGCTACCCCCCCCCCCCCCCCCCCCCCCCGCAACTCCGCTTTCTAATGCGCTCTCCATAGGGAACGGCGCGCCTTTTCGCATCGCTTTCCCTCTCAAAAAAATATCCGGCCCTGTGTCCTTCGGGAAACAGGGCCGTTTTGGCGTTGTTGCCGCATGCGACAACTTCCTCCGTTCTGCCATGGAAAGCGCAGGCTGCCCATATCCCCATGGGTGAAAGACAGATTTTTTAGTAGGTCGCAGGATATTACTGTGGATGAGGCTACGATCGTTATTTTTGACGCTTATGGGAATTTAGGACGCAAGTTTCCTGTATTCCCTCAGGCTGGCATGAAGTATCTCTATTACGCCAGCGCAAGTTGTCGGTACAGACGGCACATTGCTCCGGATGTTCCGTTTGCTCCTTTCACCCACAAAATTATCCTGTTTGCATGGCATACAACGCGGCTGCACATATATATCGATAAATTATATACTAAATAAATATATAATTAGTATTAATTATATTTTTTCAGAAAACAAAGAGAAGTATTTTATGAAAATATTCCATGGTGAACTGGTTAGGATAAAAATGATGATTCGTCCATTTGTTATTAAGAGATATTTAAATAGTCATAATCGTCGTTTGCTAAATGTAGGGGCGGGACCACATAAAGGAAAAGGAGATTGGTTGACAGCTGATGCCTTTAAAGCAGAGGCAGATATTTATCTAAATGTCTATTCAAAATTTCCGTTTCCTGACAACTCGTTTGATGTTGTTTACTCTGAGCACCTCATTGAGCACATTGTAGTAGATAAAATTGCTCATTTTCTTCAAGAAGTATATAGAATACTAAAACCAGGTGGTCTGTTAAGAATTACCACACCTGACCTTGAAATTCACTCGTCAAACTATGTTAGCAAAAATGATATCTTCTTCACGCCAATTATTGATAAATATAAAGCAAGGTTGGATAAACAAAAAAATAAATATTGGTTGATCCGAAGCAATGGTGGTGCTTTTATGACGAGAGCAGTTCAGAGATTTTACAGACATAGATTTATGTATGATTACGAAATATTAGCATCATGTATCAATGAGATTGGTTTTACTAAATCAATAAAACAATCTTATGGACAAAGTATTGTTGAGGAAATTGGACAACAGGATAGATGTGATAGGGCTTTTGAAACATTATATATTGATGCTATAAAGTAAAAATATTATATAGGGAACATCCTAAATCCATAGTCAGGTACCCCCGGCAAAGCCGGGGGTTTACCATTTTTTTGTTATCGCTTCTGGTTATAATCCTCAAGTCAAGAATGCCGAGCTTGCCGTCTTTGTGCCTTCGCAACAGATGCGGGTCGATCATAATGTTTTAATGACGCGTTCCGGCTTCTTTTTTTCTTCTTCTGAACAGGTTGCTTACGAGCACAAAGAAGATCGGGGTAAAGAAGATGCCCAGAGTGGTGGCCGTAAGCACTCCGCTGATGACGGCCGTTCCGAGGGCGTTTTGCCCGCCTGAGCCCGCTCCGCGGCTGATCGCCAGGGGGATGACGCCAAGAATGAAGCAGAGCGAGGTCATGAGGATCGGCCGCAGGCGCTGTCTGGCCGCCTTGATTGTCGAGGCGAGGAGGTCGCCGCTTTCCATGTACAGATCTTTGGCGAATTCCACTATGAGAATCGAGTTTTTGGCGGAAAGGCCGACCACGGTGAGGAAACCGATCTGGAAATAGATGTCGTTGCTCATGCCGCGCAGCCACATGCCCGCCAGCGCCCCGGCAACGCCAAGCGGGGCCGCGAGCAGCACGGACAGGGGGATGGTCCAGCTCTCGTAGAGGGCCGCGAGGCAGAGAAAAACCACGACCAAAGATATCGTATAGAGCATCGGGGCCTGGTCGCCGGACATTTTTTCCTGGAGCGAGATGCTGGTCCAGGCATAGCCCAGGCCTTCCGGCAGTTCCTGGGCCAGGGTCTCCATGGTGCGCATGGCGTGGCCCGAGCTGTAGCCGTGCTCGGCTTCTCCCTGGATTTCTATGGAAGGTTGGCCGTTGAAGCGTTCAAGGCGCGGCGAACCTCGGGTCGTGCGCATGCTCAGAAAAGAGGAGAAAGGCACCATTTCGCCTTTGGAGTTGCGCACATAATAGCGGTAGAAGTCGCTTGCCTGCATGCGGAAGGGCGTGTCGGCCTGCAAATAGACTTTTTTGGTGCGGCCCTTGTCCGTGAAGTCGTTTATGTAGACGCTGCCCCAATACGCGGATACGGCGGTGTTTATTTCCGCCTTGCGCAGGCTTTGCGCGCCCGCTTTGGCCAGGTCCACGTCCAGCTCGTACTGTTCCACGTCCTCTAATCCGATGTGGCGCACGTTGCGCAGCGAGGGGTCCCGGCGCGCCTCGGCCAGCACCTGGTCGCGCGCCGCCATGAGGGCGTCGTGGCCGCGTCCGGAACGGTCTATCAGTTCGATGTCGAAGCCCGCGGACGAGCCGAGTTCCATCACCGCCGGGGGAAAAATGGTGAAGATGCTGGCTTCCGGTATCCGGGAAAGGTTTTGCAGTGCCCGGCGCGTTATGGCCTGGACGCGCTGTTCGTCCTTCGGGCGATCCGCCCAGTTCTTGAGCCGGATGAAGGTCAGTCCGACGTTCTGCCCGAAGCCCCCGAAACTGACCCCGGCCACGTTCATCACTGTTTGCACCACATCCGCCTCCTGATTGCGAAAATAATCGCTCACCTTGTCCAGCACCTGCATGGTGCGTTCAAATGTCGCTCCCGAGGGAAGCTGGACGGTGGATATCAGAAGTCCCTGGTCTTCCTCGGGCAGGAAAGAGGAGGGGAGTATCCGGAACAACGTGGCGATGAGCGCGAGGCAGACCAGAAAAAACAGCAGCCAGCGGCGCGGTCTGACTATGAGCCCGTCGACCTTCCTCTGGTATCTCGTGGTGACTCTGTCGAACCAGCGGTTGAAGCGCCCGAACAGTCCTTCCGTGGCCCGATGCGGAGTTTCCGGCAAAATGGTCGCGCACAGGGCGGGGGTCAGGACTATGGCTACCACCACCGAGAGCGTCATGGCGGTCACTATGGTTATGGAGAACTGCCTGTAGATTACCCCGGTGGACCCGCTCATGAAGGCCATGGGCACAAAGACCGCGGAGATGACCATGGCCACCCCGACCAGGGCGCCGGTGATCTGGCTCATGGATTTCCGGGCCGCGTCCCTGGGGCTTAAATGCTCCTCGCGCATAAGGCGCTCCACGTTTTCCACCACCACGATGGCGTCGTCCACCAGCAGGCCGATGGCCAGCACCATGCCGAACATGGTCAGGGTGTTGACGGTGAAACCGGCGAGATAGAGCACTCCGAAAGTGCCGAGAAGCACCACCGGAATGGCGATGGTGGGGATGAGCGTGGCCCGGAAGCTTTGCAGAAAGAGATACATGATCAGAAAAACCAGGACCACGGCTTCAAGCAAGGTGTGAAACACCGCGTTTATGGATTCGCGCACCACCGGCGCGGTATCGTAGGCGAAGTCGTATTTGAGTCCCTGGGGGAAAAAGCGGGAGAGCTCTTCCACCGTGGCCTTGATCAGGTCCGTAGTTTCCAGCGCGTTGGCCCCGGAAGCGAGTTTTATGGCCAGACTGGCGGAAGGGTAGCCGTTGAAGCGTCCGAAGGCCTGGAAGCGTTCGTTGTTCAGTTCGACCCGCGCGACGTCCTTTAGATAAAGGATGGAACCGTCCTCAAGGGTGCGGATGAATATGTTTTCAAACTGGGAGACGGATTCGAGGCGTGAGGCGGCGTTTACGGTGATATTGATTTCCTGTCCGGACAGGGCCGGGGCCGCCCCCACCTGTCCGCCCGTGACCTGGTCGTTTTGTTCGGAGACGGCCGCGATCACGTCCGAGGGATTGAGCTTGAAGCGTTCCATTTTTTCCGGGTCGCACCAGATGCGCATCGCGTACTGGGCGCCGTAAACCGTGGATTCTCCCACCCCGGAAAGGCGGCTGACCGGGTCCTGAACATAGCTCGTCACGTAGTCTCCGATGTCGCTGTTCGTCATGCTCCCGTCGGTGCTGAAAATGGAGACGATGATGAGAAAGTTGCGCACGGACTTGACCACGGAGATGCCCATGCGCTGCACCACTTCAGGAAGCATGGGCGTGGCGAGCTGGAGCTTGTTCTGCACCTGCACCTGGGCTATGTCGATGTTGGTGCCGGCCTCAAAGGCGAAGTTGATGATGCTCTGTCCGGCGGAATCGCTGGTGGAGTACATGTACATGAGGTGGTCGATGCCTTTCATCTGCTGCTCGATGACCTGGGTGACGGATTCTTCGACCGTCTTGGCCGAAGCCCCCGGATAGAGCGCGGATATGGCCACCTCGGGCGAGGCTATGCTGGGATACTGGGCGATTGGCAGAGTTTTGAGGGCGAAGGAACCCCCGAGCATTATGAGAATGGCGATGACCCAGGCGAATATGGGACGGTCTATGAAGAAATTGGACACTTGCTACCTCTGCTCCGCCGCGCGTCGAAACGCCTGCCGCAAGGCCACCTTCGCGGCAGACTTATTCGAATTTCAAAGCAAACATAACGACATGTTTGAGTTGAAATTACACTTTTGAAGCGGTTTTTCCAGGATCCCGCCCGGAAGTGCGGCTTTGCGCCTTTTCCCCGGAGGGCAGTTCCGCGCCCGTGACCAGTTTGCCCGGGCCGGTTTTGAGATGCCCCTCGACCAGCAGCCTGTCTCCGGATTTCAGGCCGGAAGTTATCAGCCATGTGTTGCCGATATTGCGTTGAATGCGCACGTCGCGGCGCACCGTCCTGAAGGTGTTTTCCGGAGAATTCCGCGGAATGTCTCCGTTTTCCAGCACATAGACGTAGGCCGTGGAAAACTGGTCGCGCTGCACGGTTTTTTGCGGCGCGAGGACGGAGTTTTCCAGGACGGCCTCTTCAAATATCGCCCGCACGTGCATCCCCGGCAGAAGGAGCTTGTCCTGGTTTTCAAATTCCGCGCGGATGTTGACCATCCCGGTGCTCTTGTCAATCGTTATGTCGGAAAAAAGCAGGACGCCGAAAATTTCCGGGGAAGCATCCCCGCCGGCGGCGTCAAGACGCCCGTAGAGGGAGCCGTCTTCAAGTTTCAGCCTGATTCTCGCCTTGTCCGCTTCAATCCCGCGCCAGCCGTCTTCTGCGAGGATTCCGCGCAGACGCATTATTTCCGTGTTTGCCTGGGATATGTCCACGTACACCCTGTCCAGACTTTGGATTGTGGCGAGGGGTTCGATCTGGTTCTGCGTCGCCAGGGCTCCCTGGGTGATGTAGGAGCGGCTTATCCTGCCGCTTACCGGGGCGGTGACCTTTGTATACCCGAGATTGATGCGCGCGGCTTCCAGCGCCTTGCGCGCCGCTTCCACTTCCGCCCTGGACCGGGTATAGGCGGAAATCGCGTTGTCGTATTCCTGGCGGCTGACGGCGTCGCGTTTAATGATTTTGCCGTATCGTTCCGCGAGGAGGCGGGCGGAGAACTCGTTGGCCTCGGCCATGGCCAGGGCGGCTTCCGCGTTTTTGCAGGCCGCTTCGAAGACGGCCGGTTCTATTTCATACAGGGTCTGACCGGCCGTGACGTCGCTTCCTTCCTCAAACAGCCTTTTGCGGATGATGCCGGAAACCTGGGGGCGGACGTCGGAGGTAATGAGGGCCGATACCCGGCCGGGCAGTTCGGTGGTGAGGACGAGACGCTCTTCTTTGATTACGCTGTAGCGTACGAGAGGGATGGGCGCGGCCGCCCGCGGGGCTTCCTCGCAGGCGCAGCAAAGCAGGGCGAGCGTGAGGGCGGAAAGCGTAAGGAGGGCGGAACGCGGGCGGGAAAGATTTTCTGACAGGCTCTGGCCGGGCGGGGCCGGATTATTTTCGCGTTGCATAATGCGGGGGAAGATATTACAAAGAAATTGTAAAATCAATCTCGAATCGGCCTTCGTCGTTACGGGTTTCGCAAGTCGCGCATTGTTTCAGGGGGGGAGACTTTGGTTCAGCAAAAAATCTTTTGTGGTCGGAAGTTGCTTCATTCAGGGGAATTGCCGTTTGGCGCAGGGCAAGGCCCTGCATACCGTTTTTGCGCCCCCTCCGTTCGGGGAGCGGGCAATCCGCCCGGCTCCCGTCCGCCGGGACGGAGCCGGGCGGTGGACGGAGTTGGCCGCGGATTGAGACACGCGCTGAAATATATCGCCGTCTTCCTGTTCTTTCTGCCGGTTTGCGGGCATGCGGCCACCCCGGGCGATATGACGGTCAACAAGATAGCCGCGGTTGTGAACGGCGAGATGGTCACCCTGCATGAGCTGCGCATGCAGACCATGGTGGAACTGGCCCGCCGGCGTCTCAACCCGGACAGCCCCGAAGCGAAGGAAGTGCAGAAACAGGTGCTGGACGGGCTGATCAACGATATGCTCATGCGCCAGGACGCCAAACGCTACAAGGTGACGGTTTCGGATGCGGAAGTGGAGGAGGAGCTTGAGCGGACCCTGAAAAGAACCGGCATGACCCGCAAGCAGCTTGAAGAAGGCTTGAAGAAGGAAAGGGCCACGCTGGCCATGTACAAGGAGCGCATCGGCAACAGCCTGCTGCGCCAGCGCATGGCCGGTTACATGGTGATGCGCAAGGTTTTCGTAACCCCTGAGGAAATATCCGCATATTATACCAAACATAAGGACGAGTTCGCCGGGGAAAAGACTGTGGACTTTTCCCTGCTCATGCTTCAGGATGGGAAAAATGTTCAGGATATCTATCAGAAAATAAAATCCGGGGCCGTGAGCTTCGAGGATGCGGCCCGCAAGCACTCCGCGGACGCCTCCTCCCAGAACGGCGGGCGTATGGACGGGGTGATTTTCGAACGTCTGCCCCCGGAAATGAAAAAACTCCTCAGCGGCCTCAAAGACGGGCAGATGTCTCCGCTTTTGCGCATTAAAGGCGGGTATGTGGTGATAAAGAGGGAACGGATCAACGAGGCCAGACCCCTGACCTTCGAGGAAGCCAGGCCGCGGATAGAGGAGATACTCAAAACGCCGCTTCTGGAAGAAAGATTCAAGGAATATATAGGGCAGTTGCGCGCCAAGTCGGTGATAGACATACGCATTTGAACGATACGGGATCATCCGGGTCTGACCGGAGATCCCCGCGGGATATCTGTATAATTCCGATTCCAGATCAAACATGCCGTCATGTTTGATCTGGAATCGGAACGCGCGACAGGATGTCGCGCCGAAGCGCTGTCCGTAAGGCGGCGCAGCCGCTTTACGGACAGCGGCGGCAACGATATGCGAAGCGTTTCGAGAGGCCGGGCGGGACGGCGCTCCCGCCGCAGCCGTCAAATCAAAACTGCATGGATGCGGTTTCGAATTGAAATTCGAATAAGCAGAGGATGATGATGCCTACACCTTTTCAGGAATTGGGCGCGGTGATACGGGCGCAGCGCGAATCCATGGGATTGTCCGTTGAGGACGTTTCCGCCCGTATCAAAATTTCCACGCGCATCCTGACGTCCATCGAGGAAGGTTCCTCTGTCGGCCTTCCGCACGCCGTCTATACAAAAAACTTCATACGCAGTTTCGGGACGATGGTTGGCTGTGAGCCCGCAGAGCTCAACGCGCGCCTGGAGGAAATTTTCCCCAGGGCCAGCTTCGACGAAGCCACGCATGAACCGGTCTTCAGCAAAAACGCCACGACCGCCTATCCGGGCACGGTCAGACGCCTTATCGTCTTTTGCGTCCTGCTCGTCTTTTTGGGTGGGCTCGCGGGGGTCTGCTGGTATATCGGCGTGCATTAC
Organism: Desulfovibrio sp.; assembly: GCA_031288535.1. Classification (GTDB taxonomy): domain Bacteria; phylum Desulfobacterota; class Desulfovibrionia; order Desulfovibrionales; family Desulfovibrionaceae; genus Frigididesulfovibrio. The sequence goes on from JAITRF010000149.1 coordinate 7,827, forward strand.
GGGACGCAGATAATTGAAATGGTCAGGAAGCCCTTTTCCGCCTTTACCGACGAAGCTCGGGAACAGCCGGACCAGCCCTCCGGCGTGACGGGTTCAGGGACGGAGGGAGCCGCCCGGTCCGGGGAGGCGGTCCCGGGCGACGGCGTAAAACCGGACCCGAGCAGGCAGGTGGCGATGCCCGTTTTACCGCCGCCGCGCGTGGATTTACCGGGTTCTGCCGCGAACGATACGCCGATTCCCGCTTCTCCCGCTGTTTTGCCGGGGGCGGGCGCTCCCGCGCCGGAAACCGGGAGCGTTGAGTCCAGGGTTTCCCAGGGAGACGCGCCTGGCAACGGAGGCCGGACGAACGCGACTACCGCATCCGATGCGACCGGCGTCAAAAACCAGATACTCATCCGCAGTCGGGCCGCCTGTTGGCTGATCGCCCGCGCCGACGGAGGAGAGGGGCGTGAATATACGCTTAAATCCGGCGAGAGTTTTGTGCTTACTTACAGGAAAAATATGGAGATTACCCTCGGCAATGCCGGGGGCGTCGACATAGAGCACAACGGCCGGAAAATAGCCTCGTCCGGACGCCAGGGGCAACGGGTTGTTCTGCGTTTTCCCCAGCAGCCTTGACGGGCGTATATGGATTTTTCCGAAAGAGTCCTTGTTTTGCAGGTCGGCCAGTTCAGAGAGTCCGATCTATGGGTGAGATTTCTCTCCCCGTCGCGCGGTCTGCTCACCGCCTTCGCCTTTGGCGGCAGCCGCAGCCGCAGGCGTTTCGCGGGTTGTCTGGACGTCTTTAACGAGATCGACGTGAGCGTGGGTTCTTCCTTGCGCTCGCCCTATCTGGCCCTGCGCGAAGGGGTGCTGGTGCGGGGTTTGTCGCGTCTGCGCCGCGACTGGCGGCGTTTTGGCGTGGCGGTGAACTGCGCGCGTTTTCTGCAAAGCTTCGGGGTGCAGCCGGAAGGCGCGGCCAAGGCTTATTTTCTGCTGCGTGAGACCGTCGAAGCGCTCGAAGAGGCGGAGCGGACTCCCTCCAGACTTTTGCCGCTGTTTTTTCGCGCGCGCCTGTCCTTTGATCAGGGCTACGCCCTGTCTTTGACCTACTGTTTCCGTTGCGGGCGCAATTTGTCCAGCGTCCCGTGCCGCCTGCTGACGCGGGAAGGGCGAATAGCCTGCCGCGCCTGTGCGGTTTCTTTCCCGGACAACCGCCTGCCGCTCGGGCCGGAAGCGTTGTCGGCCCTGCGGCATTTGCACGTCCTTCCGCCCGCGGACTGGCACGGCCTCGACCTGCCGCCTCCGGCCGAAAGAGAATTTTCCTTGGCGATGGATGCCTTTGTCCGCTATCATGTGGGGATATTCTGGAAGAACGGACGTTTTGTCAGGCATTGACGCCGTGTCAAGCTATACCGGTAACGTCAGGTATGCTCCGCGGCTTATCTGTTTATAAAGGAGAGGGCGATGTATTTTCAGGAAGCGGTCCTGACCCTGCAAAATTTCTGGGCCGGGCGCGGTTGCGTCATACAGCAGCCCTATGACGTGGAGTGCGGCGCCGGCACTTTCAATCCGGCCACCTTTCTGCGCGTCATAGGTCCGGAGCCGTGGAAGGTCGCCTATGTGGAACCGTCGCGGCGGCCGACTGACGGACGCTACGGCGACAATCCCAACCGGCTCCAGCACTATTTTCAGTTCCAGGTTGTGCTCAAGCCTTCCCCGGACGACGCGCAGGAGCTTTACCTGGACAGCCTGCGCGCCTTGGGCATCGACCGGTCCGGCCACGACATCAGATTTGTGGAAGATGACTGGGAATCGCCCACCCTGGGGGCCTGGGGACTGGGCTGGGAAGTCTGGCTGAACGGCATGGAGGTAACGCAGTTTACCTATTTCCAGCAGGTCGGAGGCATCGATCTCTCCCCGGTGAGTGTGGAGCTGACCTACGGCCTGGAACGTCTCTGCATGTATCTGCAGGAAAAGGACTCCGTCTACGATCTGGCCTGGAACGCGGACCTTTCCTATGGAGATATTTATCACCGGAACGAGGTGGAACAGTCCCGTTTCAATTTCGAGGCCGGCGACCCGGATATGCTTTTGCGCCATTTCAATGATTTTGAGCGTGAATGTCTTGTCCTGACGGAGCTGGGACTGCTCTGGCCGGCCTATGAGCAGGTCATGAAATCCTCCCATGTTTTCAACCTGCTGGATGCGCGCGGCGCGATATCCATCACTGAGCGCACCGGCTATATAGCGAGAATTCGGCGTCTGGCCGGGGTTTGCGCCCGTTTGTACGCGCAGCAGCGCAAGGATATGGGTTGGCCGCTGCTGCGCGGGGCAAGAGCGGTTTGACTTTGAACAGGAAAAATTTCTGAAAGGACGCGTTATGTCTGCCTTTGTTCTTGAAATCGGCACAGAGGAAATCCCGGCCCGTTTTCTCGCCGCAACGGAAAAGGAACTGGCGGCGCGCTTTCACGCCGCCTTTGAGGAAGCCGGACTGGCCTTTTCCGGGTTGGAGGTCTGCTCCACGCCGCGCAGGCTTGCGCTCTGCGTCCGGGAGATGGCCGGATGCTCCACCCTGCGCGAGGAGCTTGTGACCGGTCCGCCCAGCCGGGCCGCATTTGACGTCGGGGGTCGGCCGACGTTGGCTGCGGAAGGTTTTGCCAGAACGCACGGGGCGCGGCTCGAGGACCTTTTTACCGTGGAAACGGCCAAAGGTCCCTATGTCGCCCTGCGCAAAACCGGAGGCGGAATTGCCACCGTGCCTCTGCTTGCGGAGATATGCCCGCGCGTCATAGGCTCTCTGCCGTTCCCCAAGCGCATGCGCTGGGGCGAAGGGGAATTCAGCTTCGCGCGGCCGGTGCGCTGGATCCTGGCCCTTTACGGCCCAACTGTAATTCCCTTTACGATCAACGGGCTTTCTTCCGGGCGGGAGAGCCGCGGCCACCGCGTGCATGGTCCCGGTCCCTTTTCCCTGGACGACGCGGCCGGGTATTTTGCCATGATGCGGGACAAATGCGGCATCGTGGCCGGCGCGGCGGAGCGCGAGGGCATCATAAAAGAACGCGGCGACAGTCTGGCGGCCGGGAAAAAAGGGCGTGTGCTCTGGAAAACTTCCCTGCTGGAGGAAGTTCGGTACCTGTGCGAGCGTCCCGAGCCCATCCTGGGGTCTTTTGAACAGGTTTACCTTGAGGTGCCGAGGGAAGTTCTGCTCACGAGCATGGAAAAACATCAGAAGAGTTTCGGCATCGAGGGTGAAAACGGGAGACTGCTGCCGTATTTTCTGACCGTACTCAACATGTCCCCGCGGGATGCCGATCTGGTCCGCAAGGGCTGGGAGCGGGTGCTGCGCGCGAGGCTTGAGGACGCGCGTTTTTTCTGGAAGACGGATCTTGCCCGCGCCGGGTTTGAGCCCTGGCTCAAATCCCTGGACTCGGTGATTTTCATGGCCAACCTGGGCGACATGGGCGAAAGGGCGCGTCGCCTGGAGAAACTGTGCGCCTATCTTTCCGGGCAGGTGCGCTGCAATTCCGGGGAAAACCCGCCGCCGCGAGCTGACGCGATGCGGGCCGGGTTCCTGGCCAAGGCGGATCTGGTTTCGGAAATGGTCAAGGAGTTCGATACGCTTCAGGGGGTTATGGGCGGGATATATGCCGCGCGCTTTGGAGAAAAGCCGGAGGTGGCCGCGGCCATTGCCGAACAGTATCTTCCGGCAGGCCCGGACAGCCCGGTGCCCCCGAGCCTTTGCGGGGCGCTGGTTTCCCTGGCGGACAAGGCGGACGCCCTGGCCGGATGTTTCGGTCTGGGCCTTGTCCCGACCGGAGCGGCGGATCCTTACGCGCTGCGGCGGGCGGCCCTCGGCATCGCGCGCATCGCGCTTGAGAAGGGATTGCGCTTCGACGTTTCGTCTCTTTTCGCCGAAGCCCTGCGCGGCTACGGGGAACGGGAGTGGAAGCTGCAGCCGGATCAGGCGCTCGCAAGGCTCATGGACTTTTTCCTTTTGCGTTTGAAAAATCTGTTTATCTCTGAAGGCGCGGAGACTTTGGCCGTGGAGGCCGTCATTCAGGCCGGAGCGGACGACGTCTTTGCGGCGCGCGAACGGGTTTCGGCCCTGGCGGCGTTTGGCGCAAGCCCGGATTACGCCGCCGGGGTGTTGACCTTCAAACGCGCGGCGAACATTATCCACAAGATTGACGAGGACGAGGCTTTGTCCATAGACGGCGCCTATGACTGCGGCCTTTTGGCCGAGGAGGCGGAAAAGACCCTGGCGGGCGAGCTTGAGCGCATCGCCCCGCTTTTCGACGAGTTCTGGGCAAAGGACAGGTATCCGGAAATTTTCGCCCTGCTTGGCGAACTCCGTCCCGCAGTGGACGCCTTTTTTGATCAGGTTATGGTGATGTGCGAAGATGCGGACTTGCGCCGCAACAGACTTAACATTCTCAGGAGCCTGGTGAACCGGCTGGGACGTCTGGCGGATTTTTCCGCTCTGCAGATGTAATGCGCTGTTTCACGGGAATGGTGGCGACATGGGTACGATAGTGCGTCAGTCGGAATTGGTCCGCAGGGCTTTTGTGCACCTTTGCGGTCTGCTGCGCGATAATCCGGAAAAAAAAGCCGCCGCGCTTATAGATGAAACGGCCATGCGCTTCAACCTCTCGCCTTTGGACAGCGACGCGCTTTGCAGGATGTTCAGCGAGGAGGCGGGAGAACGGCGCGCAGACCCCGCGGAGGAAGCGCACGGCCGATGAAACTGAGACTCCCCGGTTTCACGCTGCTGCACTACTCCATTCTGCGGGAGCTGACGCTGACTTTTCTGGTGTGCGCCGCTTCCCTGGTGTCTTTGATTCTGCTCAGCCGCGGCGTGCACATGCGCAATCTGTTTCTGGGCCTTGAGCTTACGGCCGCGGACATTGCCCTGATTTTTCTTTTTCTGATGCCGCCCTTTCTTATCCTGGTGCTTCCCATCTCCTGTATGATCAGCGTGTTCCTGACCTTTCTGCGCATGAGCACGGATCGTGAACTGACGGCGATAAAGGCGGGGGGGATAGGCATTTACCAGATGGTGCGGTCTCCGGCCCTTTTTTCTTTTGTCTGCATGTGCGTCGCGATTTTCATTTCAGTGCACGGGATTGCCTGGGGCATGGGCAATTTCCGGAGCACGATCCTGCACATAGCCAACAGCAGGATCAAGGTCGTGGTTCAGCCGGGAGTTTTCAACAAGGACGTTTTGGGCCTTACCCTGTTCGCCCGCCAGGTGGACCCGGCAAGCGGCAAACTGAAACAGGTGATTTTCGAGGACAAGACCGGAAAAGACAAGACCAGCCTGACCATTCTGGCCCCGGAAGGGGAAATAACGACCGAGCCGGAGCATGGGGACATCGTCCTCAACCTCCGGGACGGGCGCATTTATCGCGCTGACGAGGACAACAACATCAGCATCATGACTTTTGGTGAATACAAGGTGCGCCTGTCCTTGAACAACCTTTTTTCCGGCATCGACCTGGGGGAGGTGACGCCGAACGAGATGTCCTGGAAAACGCTCAGGGAAATGCAGGCCGATGCCAGCGCTCCGGATGCGCGTTTCCAGCGCAGGGTGGAGGTGGAACTGCACAAGCGCGCTTCGTTGCCGGTGGCCTGCATGGTGCTCGGGCTCTTCGCCCTGCCTCTGGCCTGCGCCTTTCAGGGCGTGCATCGCCAGATCGGCGCGGCGCTCGCCCTGCTTCTTTTTCTGATGTATTACAGCGTGTATTCCTTCGGGCTGACTCTGGGTGAATCCGGCCGTCTGCCTCCGGCCCTCGGGCTGTGGCTGTCCAATATCCTTTTTGCCCTGGCGGCCGGCTTCGGCCTGCATCTGGCGAACCGGGAAGGTTTCCCGTCCCTGGCGCGCTTTGCCGGGAACCTGAGGGGGAAGCTGCGCGCTTCTTTCAGGAAGGACAAACAGGCATGAGGATACTCAGCCTCTATCTGCTCCGCCAGAATCTTTTTTTGCTTTTCGCCTTTCTCTGCGTGGGCGCGGGTCTTTTCGCGATCACGGATCTTTTCGAGCGACTGGATGAATTCCTGGGCAGCGGTCTGGGTCCGGGGCGCGTGGCCTATTATTTTCTCCTGCGGCTTCCGCTGATCATCTATACCATCTTCCCTGCGGTATATCTGATAAGCACGGTGGCGCAACTGGTCATGCTGGAGAGCGGCAGGGAGCGCATGGCCCTTGCTTCCGGGGGTGTGTCGCCTTTTGCGGTGGCGCGTTTTGTGATTGTCTACGGGGCCGCGCTGGCGGCCGTCCAGTTTGTTTTCGGCCAGCTGGTGGGGGTCGCCGCCGACAGGGAGGCGGCGCTCATCTGGCAGGTCGAGGTGCGCGGCAGGATTTTGGAGGAAGCAAAGGTCAAAGGTTTGTGGTTCAAGGAAGGAAGAAACGTCATCCACCTGGGCGTCGCTTATCCGGCCGCCCGGACGGGACAGGGAGTGATCGTCTATGTCCTGGACGAAGAGGGCGTGGAAATTGATGAAATAATAAAGGCCGAAAAATTTCGCGCGCTGTCGGACAGCGTCTGGAGCCTGGAAAACGGGGTGAGGCTGAAGCCGCGCGCTTATTCCGCCGAGGCTTTCCGGGAGACCGCGCTGCCTGTAAAGCAGGATCTACGCGCCTTCCAGGTTGTGGAACGAAGTATGGGCATGGATCCGGAGCGCTTTTCCCTGCCGGAGCTGTACGGGATCATCAGCCGCCTGGAGGAGGCCGGCTCCAATGTGGAAGCGTTGAGAACCGCCATGTACGCCAAGGCCGCCTATGCTTTTTCCATTATCGTCATGGGGGCGCTGGCCCTTCTGATCAGCGGCGTCACAGGGAACCTGTACAAAGCCGTGGCTCTGGGCATTATCGTCATTTTTTTCTATCACGGGACCAATTCCCTTTTTGTGAGTATGGGGGAAAAAAGCATCGTTTCGCCGCTGACCGGGGCCTGGGCGGCCAACGTCGTCTTTCTCGCGGCGGGTCTTTTGTGGGCGGCGCGCGTCTTTGTCGCCGGCGTTCCGGTCGGGCGCGCGGCGTGACGCCTGTGGCGTCAAACGTCAAATCCCACGCAGCCGGGCTTTGTGGGATTTGTGCAAAGGTTGTCTGGTGGGCCCACGAGGATTCGAACCTCGGACAGTCCGGTTATGAGCCGGAGGCTCTGCCAACTGAGCTACGGGCCCATCGCAATGCCGCCATATCTACAGACGGAATGCCTTGCTGTCAAGCTTCGCTTGAAAAACCCGGCACGGAGAAAAAATACAAAAAAACAGGAAAAGGACTTGACCGGCAGGTGGGGATCGTGTATTGACGGCCTTCGCGCCGCAAAACGGTGGGAAGCGGCGCGCCCGCGCCTCAGCGCGGGAAGGCGGATGGAATTCGCCTTATCGCTCCCGGCCGCACACCTTCGCCGGCCGGGGTTGACATTTGCAGGCTTGCCCGGCCAATGTCGCCGGATCCGGCAACGGCTCCAGAGCGGGAATCAGGTAGCCCCGGTCTGAGCGGTCTGCAAATATCGAGAATCCGCAAGGGTTCGGTCGGCTGACGCAGGCGGCGCTTTGAAGGAATACAGTCGTTTGCGGCCGGCTTTTTTTTCTTATTACGGAGTACGAGATGACGACAGTCAGCAGCGATCGCATCAGGATAAAACTCAAGGCTTACGACTACCGTATCCTCGACAAAGCCGTCTCCGAAATAGTGGACACGGCCCGCAACACCGGCGCGGGCGTAGCCGGACCCATACCTTTGCCGACAAATATCCATAAATATACCGTGAACCGCAGCGTGCACGTGGACAAAAAATCCCGTGAGCAGTTTGAAATGCGCATACACAAGCGGCTGGTGGACATTCTGGAACCGACGCAGCAGACGGTTGACGCTTTGGGCAAGCTCTCGCTGCCGGCCGGCGTGGATGTGGAAATCAAGCTGTAGAAAGAGGTCGTCATGGCTCGGAAACTTGGAATCCTGGGTAGAAAACTGGGTATGACCCGCATCTTTGCGGGCGACGGTTCCGCTCTCGCCGTAACGGTGGTTGAAGCTGGTCCCTGCCCGGTGATTCAGGTGAAAAACGTCGAAAAGGACGGCTACGACGCCGTGCAGATCGCCTTCGGCGCCTGCCGGGAGAAGCGTCTGACAAAGCCCCTGCTGGGCCACTTCAACAAGGCCGGTCAGGGGCATTTTCGTTCCCTGCGCGAGGTGCGGCTGGACGCCCCGGCGGAAATCGCCGTGGGCGCGGCCATAGACGTTACCCTGTTCGCCCCCGGGGACATGGTAAAGGTCAGCGGCACAAGCATCGGCAAAGGTACGGCGGGCGTGATGAAGCGCTGGAATTTCCGCGGGGCTCCTTCCTCGCACGGCGCGGAAAAGGTGCACAGAAGCGGCGGCGGCATCGGCAACAACACCGAACCGGCCAAGGTCTGGAAAGGCAAAAAAATGGCCGGGCGCATGGGCGGCCGGACGGTCACCATCAGCAGCGCGCGTATCGTGGCAGTGCGTCCCGAAGACAACGTGATCCTTATAAAAGGCGCGGTGCCGGGTCCGCGCAACGGCTTGGTGCTGGTGCGCAAGCAATAGGGCGTCGCTCGTCGTCGCGACGTTTCGACGGCCGGTCCCGGAAGGCGGGGAAACGCGCTTTGCCGCCCTGTGAAAAGCCGCAAATAAACGCTTCAGAGGATAGGTTCATGGCAGAGGTAACAGTAGTCGATCAGGAAAATAACGTAGCCGGGAGCGTGACTCTGGCCCCGGAGCTGTTTGAGGTCGAAGTCAGGCCCGAAATCCTGAATCTGGTGGTGCGCGCCCACCGCGCGGCTTTGCGCGCCGGCACGCACGCTACCTTGAACCGCGCGAAGATGAAGGGCGGAGGCAGCAAGCCCTGGCGCCAGAAAGGCACGGGGCGCGCGCGTTCAGGCTCGAACACCTCCCCCGTCTGGACGGGAGGCGCGGTGGCCTTCGGGCCGCAACCGCGTTCCTATGCCTTCAAGGTCAACAAAAAAATAAAACGCCTCGCCCTGCGCATGGCCGTGTCCTCCCGTCTGGCCTGGCAACGCCTCATGGTAGTGAAGGACATCACCCTGCCGGAGGCCAAAACCAAACATTTCGCCAAGGTGCAGAAAGATCTCAACCTGCGCCGGGCGTTGCTCGTGGCCCCGGCCGATGCGCGCAGCCTCATCCTTTCGGCCCGCAACCTGCCCGGCCTCACCCTGCTCACGCCCGAGCGCCTGAATGCTTACGAGGTGTTGCGCCATCAGAGTCTGGTGCTTCTGGAAAGCGTTCTCGCCCCGGTGGCGGCGCGCCTTGCCCCGTTCGGCGCGGAAGACGAATGAGGAATACGCCATGGACTATACGCAGATTCTCATAATGCCGTTGATCTCCGAAAAAGGGACGTTTCTGAAAGAACAGGCGAACCAGGTGGCATTTTTCGTGAACAGAAACGCGAACAAGCTGATGGTGAAAAAGGCCGTGGAGGAAGCGTTTTCCGTTTCCGTGAAATCCGTGAACATCGTGGTGAAAAGACCTCTGGCGCGCATGTTCAGCAGAGGGCGTAAACGCCTGTACGGCAGAACGCCGGGATACAAGAAGGCCTATGTCACGCTTGCGCCCGGCAGCAAGATCGAGTTCTTCGAGGGAGTGTAAGAAAGATGGCCATCCGCACGCTTAAACCCACCTCGCCCGGCAGGCGTTTCCAGACGGTTTCCGATTTTGAGGAAATCACCGCCACGCGTCCGGAAAAATCGCTTACGACCGGCCTTTGCAAAAAAGCCGGACGCAACAACAACGGACGCATCACCAGCCGCAGGCGCGGAGGCGGTCACAAACGCCTCTATCGCGTCATAGATTTCAAACGCGACAAGCTCGACGTTTCGGCCACGGTGTCCACCATAGAATACGATCCCAACCGCTCGGCGCGTATTGCGCTTCTGCGCTATGCCGACGGCGAGAAACGCTATATCATTGCCCCGGTCGGCCTGGGCGTCGGCGATTCCATAATCGCCGGCGCGGGCGCGGACATCAAACCCGGCAACGCCCTGCCCCTGGGCAAGATCCCGGTGGGCACGCTTGTGCACAACATTGAACTGCACCCGGGGCGCGGCGGCGTTTTCTGCCGCAGCGCGGGGTCCTACGCCCAGGTGGTGGCCCGCGAGGGCAAATACGTCACCCTGCGCATGCCTTCCGGGGAAGTGCGCAAGGTTCTGGCCGCTGGCTTCGCCTCCATAGGCCAGGTCGGCAACATCCAGCACGAAAACGTCTCTCTGGGCAAGGCTGGGCGCAACCGCCTGCTGGGGCGGCGTCCCAAGGTGCGCGGCGTGGCCATGAACCCCGTGGACCATCCCCTCGGGGGCGGCGAAGGCAGAAGCTCCGGCGGCAGGCATCCGGTCACTCCTTGGGGGGTGCCTACAAAGGGCTATAAAACCCGTGATCCGAAAAAATCTTCTACCAAGCTCATTGTTAACCGCCGGAAGTAAGCCGGGAGTGATTTATGCCGAGATCGCTGAAAAAAGGTCCATTTATAGACTCTCATCTGCTGCGTAAAGTCGAGGCGGCGAATTCCAACAACGACCGCCGCATCATCAAAACCTGGTCGCGCAGGTCCACCGTGCTGCCGGAGATGGTCGGACTGACCTTTGCCGTACACAACGGGAAAAAGTTCATCCCGGTCTTCGTCACGGAAAACATGGTCGGCCACAAGCTCGGCGAATTTTCCATAACCCGCACTTTCCACGGACATTCCGGAGACAGGAAAGCGGCCAAGGTCAAAAAGTAAGGTAAGCATCATGGAAAGCAGAGCTACTCTGAAGGCGGTGCGCCTTTCGCCTCGCAAGGCGCGCCTGGTGGCCGCCAACGTGGTGGGCATGGACGTGTCCAAGGCCTTGGATATCCTGCGCTTCACCCCACAGAAAGCCGCTGGCGTGATCCGCTCGGTTATGTATTCGGCCCTGTCCAACAGCACCTCCAATACCTCCATCGACCCGGACACACTGGTGGTCAGACGGATCATAGTCAACGAAGGCCCGAGCTGGAAACGCTTTCTGCCGCGCGCCCAGGGAAGGGCCTCGTCCATCCGCAAGCGCACCAGCCACATCACCGTCATTCTTGCCGAGGATTAGGAACAAATTATGGGTCAGAAAGTAAATCCGTTCGGTTTCAGGCTCGGATACAACAAGAACTGGCAGTCGCGCTGGTACAGCAAAAAGGAATATCCGGCTTTCGTCCTGGAGGATCACAAGATACGCAGCCATGTGAAAAAGCTGCTTTATGCCGCGGGCATCTCGCGCATCGAAATAGAGCGCCCCGGAGACAAGGCTCGTCTTATCCTCTCCACGGCCCGTCCCGGCATCGTCATCGGACGCAAGGGAGTGGAAATTGAAAAGCTGCGCTCGGACCTGCACAAAAAGTTCGGCCGGGATTTCGCCATAGAAGTTAATGAAATACGCCGCCCGGAAGTGGAGGCGCAACTGGTGGCGGAAAATGTGGCCCAACAGCTTGAACGGCGCGTGGCCTTCCGCAGGGCCATGAAGCGTACGGTTTCCCAGGCGCGCAAGTTCGGGGCCGAAGGTATCAAGATCGGCTGTGCCGGACGTCTGGCCGGGGCGGAAATAGCCCGCAGCGAATGGTACCGCGACGGGCGAGTGCCCCTGCAAACCCTGCGCGCGGACATTGATTACGGGTACGCCGAAGCCAAGACGACTTACGGCGTAATCGGGGTCAAAGTCTGGATTTTCAAAGGCGAAATTCTGGATCAAGAGGTGTTCGGAAATGCTTAGTCCCAAAAGAACAAAATTCCGCAAGATGCAGAAGGGCAGGATCAAGGGTCCGGCCTCGGGCGGGGCGGAAATTTCCTTCGGAGACATCGGCCTCAAGGCCATGGAGCACGGCAAGCTTACCAATCAGCAGATCGAGGCGGCCCGTATCGCCATGATGCGCCACATAAAGCGCGGCGGCAAGGTCTGGATTCGCATATTCCCGGACCATTCCTATACTTCGAAGCCTCTGGAAGTGCGCATGGGAAAAGGGAAAGGCGCTCCGGCCGGGTGGTACGCCCCGGTAAAGCCCGGACGCATCCTCTATGAGATCAAGGGAGTGTCCGCGGAACTGGCGAAGGAGGCGCTGACCCGCGCCGCGCACAAGCTTCCCGTCAAGACCCATATCGTGGCTCGGGAGGGTTTCTTATGAGCAAGGCGGCGCACAAGATCAAAAAACGCGAACCCTATCGCGCCAAGCTGAAGAGCCGATCCCGGGCCGTGGCCCCGGGCCGGGGAGCCAGGGAGGCCCGCGAAGCGATGCGGGTGAATGTAACAGCGGCTCTGGCCTTGAAAAAAGTCAGTTCGCCGGCCATGCGGGAATTTGACAAGCTTGATCTGGAGGGCCTCAAGGCGCAGCTCGGCGAAGCGCGCAAGGAACTTTTTGATCTGCGTTTTCGCAAGGCCACAGGACAGTTGGAGAATTCATCCCGGCCCGGGACTGTGCGCAAGCGCGTGGCGCGGCTGCTTACCCTTATCCGGCAAAAGGAACTGGTATCTCAAGATGAGCGCTGAACAACTTGCATACAGAAACGGCCGCTCGCTGGTGGGCACGGTGGTGAGCAACTGCAACGACAAGACAATAGTCGTGCGGGTGGAAACCCTGGTCAAGCACCCCCTGTTGAAAAAATACATCCGCCGCCATAAAAAATTCACGGCCCACGACCCGAATAATGAATGCGGCCTTGGCGATACGGTGAAAATTATCGAATACCGCCCGCTGTCGCGCAACAAACGCTGGCACTTGGCCTCAATACTGGAAAAGGCCGTGTAACGGCGGTTGAGCGCGAAAAGATCGTCCGCTTCGGAACGGGCGTGCGCGGCTTTGCGCCGCGAGACGGTTTGCGGGGCGGTTGCGCGGAAAATCCTTGCAGGACGCGCAACACCGGAAGTTGACGCGTTCAAAAGCAAAATCGCTAGTTTGAGCAAAAACGGGAATAAGGAGCTCGCGTCATGATACAGGTTGAATCCTCTCTGGAAGTCGCGGACAATTCCGGCGCGAAAAGCGTGGCCTGCATCAAGGTGCTGGGCGGTTCGAAACGCCGTTATGCCTCGGTCGGAGACATTATCGTGGTGTCCGTCAAGGACGCCATGCCGCACAGCAAGGTGAAAAAGGGCGAGGTCATGCAGGCGGTTGTCGTGCGCACGGCTAAAGAGCTTCGCCGTTCGGACGGGTCTTATATAAAATTCGACAGCAACGCCGCCGTGTTGCTTACCAAACAGGGAGAGCCGGTCGGAACGCGCATTTTCGGACCCGTGGCCAGGGAACTGCGCGCCAGGAATTTTATGAAGATCGTTTCCCTTGCCCCCGAGGTGTTGTAGGAGCATCCTATGAAACAGTTCCGCATCCACAAAGACGACGTGGTTATGGTCATGGCCGGAAAGGACAAAGGCAAAGTGGGCCGCGTCCTTAAGGTCCTGCACAAAAAAGACCGGGTTCTCGTTGAAAAGGTGAATATCTATATCCGCCATACGCGGCCCAATCCCCAGCTCCAGCAACCGGGCGGGCGCATTGAAAAGGAAATGCCCCTGCATGTGTCCAACGTCATGCTGCAATGTCCGGTTTGTAACAAGGTGACGCGCGTAGGCTACCGTTACCTTGAGGAGGTGAAGGACGGCAAAAGCGCGCGCCGGCGAGTGCGTTTCTGCAAAAAATGCAACGAAATACTGGTTCGGGGTGGGAAGAAGAAATGACACGCCTGGAAAAGGAATATCGCGAGAAAGTCGTGCCGGCGCTGCAAAAGGAATTCGGCTATAAAAGCCCCATGCAGATCCCCGGCGTTGTTAAAGTTTCCCTGAACATCGGCCTTGGCGCGGCTTCGCAGAACAACAAGCTCATGGAGGAGGCCGTGGCTGAATTGACGGCCATCGCCGGCCAGAAGGCCATAATCACCAGGGCCAAAAAATCCATAGCGGCGTTCAAGTTGCGCGAAGGCATGCCCATAGGCTGCCGCGTGACCCTGCGCGGACCGCGAATGTGGGATTTTCTGGACAAACTCGTCAATTTCGCCCTGCCCAGGGTGCGCGACTTTCGCGGCATTCCGGATCGTGGCTTTGACGGGCGCGGCAACTTTACTCTCGGCATCAGGGAACATACGATTTTTCCGGAGCTGGATGTGGACCGCGTCGACAACCCCAAAGGCATGAATATAACTATAGTGACCTCGGCCGCCTCCGACCGGGAAGGCAAGCATCTTCTGGAACAACTGGGGATGCCTTTCAGAAAATAAGCGGCGCCTGCCGCCGCCGGAAGCTGCGCGTCCGGAGAAAACGAACCAGGCAAAAGTAAGGAGAGCATACCTTGTCCCGCACTTCTCTTGAGGTTAAAGCCGGCCGCAAGCCAAAGTTCAGCGCGCGTCGTTATAATCGTTGTCCGATTTGCGGACGTCCGCGCGCCTTTATGCGTAAATTCGGCCTGTGCCGAATCTGTTTCCGCAATATGTCGCTACGCGGCGAACTTCCCGGCGTGCGTAAGTCAAGCTGGTAACGAAGGTTCAAGGAGTATTACATGCTGACCGATCCCATAGCCGATATGCTGACGCGCATCCGGAACGCGCACATGGCCCTGCACAAGGAAGTGAAGGTGCCTGCCTCAAAGATCAAGAAGGCCATCGCCGACATCCTGAAACAGGAAGGCTATGTGGAGGACGTGGCGGAGGCGGGCAGGTTCATCAACATAGCTCTCAAATATCGCGGCGGCAAACCGGCGATCACCGGCCTGAAGCGGATAAGCAGCCCCGGCAGGCGCGTTTATGTGGCTTCCGCGCAAATCCCCAGGGTGCAGAACGGGCTTGGCGTGTGCATCATTTCCACCTCCGCCGGGGTGCTTGACGGCGCGACCGCAAAAGACAGGCAGGTCGGCGGCGAGCTCCTGTGCGAAATATGGTAGGTTGTCTATGTCCAGAATAGGAAAAATACCCGTCGCCCTTCCCAAGGGCGTGGAAGTCAGACTCGAGGGCGGGGTCATCAATGTCGGGGGCCCCAAGGGCAACCTCGCCACCCCTGCCGACGAGCATCTGAATTACGAGTTCGGGGCGGATCAGGTCGTGATCACCCGCAAGGACGACTCCCGCACGGCCAGAGCCCGCCACGGGCTTCGCCGCACCTTGCTCGCCAACTGCGTGGAGGGCGTGACCAAGGGATTTTCCAAAACCCTGGAGGTCATAGGCGTCGGCTACAGAGTGGCCGTCAAGGGGACCACGATTGAACTTTCCCTCGGCTATTCCCACCCGGTCCTGGTGGATTTGCCTCAAGGCATCGAAGCGAAGGCCGAAGGGCAGAAACTGACCATCTCAGGCATCAGCAAGGAGCAGGTGGGGGAGCTGGCCGCGGGCATCCGCCGTCTGCGCAAGCCCGAGCCGTACAAGGGCAAGGGCATCCGCTATGAAAACGAACCGGTCCGCCGCAAGGTCGGCAAGTCCGGCAGCAAGAAATAGGCAGGTGGAACATGTCAGTCTTTTCCAAAGAAACAGCGCGCCGCCGGCGCAAGGCGCGCATCCGCAAAAAGATTTCCGGCACGGCCGAGCGGCCGCGCCTGGTGGTTTTCCGCTCCAACCTGCACCTTTACGCCCAGCTTGTGGACGACGGGGCAGGCGCCACCCTGCTTTCCGTTTCCACCTTGGGTCTGAAAAAGGCCGGCGAAACGCAGGTACGCTGCGACAGGGCCGGGGGTGAGCTGGTAGGCAGGGAGATCGCCCGCCTGGCCGTGGAAAAGAACATAAAAAACGTGGTGTTTGATCGCAACGGCTATATATATCACGGGCGGATCAAGGCTGTGGCCGACGGCGCGCGTGAAGCCGGCCTTGAATTTTAATCCGGTAAGGTAATTCATGGAACAGAATGAACTTGGGATGGTTGAGAAGATAGTCTCTCTCAACCGCGTCGCAAAAGTTGTCAAAGGCGGGCGCAGGTTCTCCTTTTCCGCCCTGGTGGTGGTCGGTGACGGGAAAGGTTCGGTCGGCTTCGGTCTCGGCAAGGCCCAGGAGGTTCCGGAGGCCTTGCGCAAGGCGACTGAACGCGCCAGGAAGTCCATGATCCGGGTGCCGCTCGTAGAAGGTACCCTGCCTTACGAAGTGCTGGGCATTTACGGCGCCGGCAGGGTGATGCTGAAGCCCGCCTCGCGCGGTACGGGCATCATCGCCGGAGGCGCGGTGCGGGCGGTCATGGAGGCGGTCGGCGTCTCCGACGTTCTGGCCAAGGCCATAGGCACCAACAACCCGCACAACGTGCTGCGCGCCACGGTTCAGGGTCTGGCCTCCCTGCGCGGCAGCGACGACGTGGGCGAAATGCGGGGCAAAACGCTTTTTACCCCGCGCAAGTAGAAAACAGGTGAAGCCATGCTCAAGGTCACGCTCATCCGCAGCAAAATAGGCAGTACTCCCAAGCAGCGGCAGGTCCTCGCCGCACTCGGGCTGCGCCGCATGCACCAGGAAAAGGAAATTCAGGACAATGCCTCCATGCGCGGCATGATCGCCAAGGTCAGGCATATGCTCAAGGTGGTGGAATAATGCATCTCCATACCCTCTATCCCTTCAAGGAAGAGCGCAAAAGCAGAAAACGCGCGGGGCGCGGCTCCGGGTCCGGGCTCGGCTGCACGGCCGGGCGGGGCAACAAGGGCCAGAACGCCAGGTCCGGCGGCGGGGTTCCGGCGGGTTTTGAAGGCGGCCAGATGCCCCTGCAAAGACGACTGCCCAAGCGCGGATTCAAAAATTTTCTTTTTCGCTCCCGTTACAGCGAAGTCAACATTTCCGATCTCGTCCGGGTTTTTGCGGGTAAAAGCGAGATTCGCCTTGAAGACATCTATGCCTTTGGCCTTGCCGGAAACGGCAGTCCGGTCAAAGTGCTTGGCAAGGGCGAAGCGGAGGCCTTCACGGTCGAGGCGCACAGGTTCAGCGCCTGCGCGCGGGAGAAGATTGAAAAGGCGGGAGGCAGGGCGGTGGCCCTTGAAGAGCCCGAAGAGCGCGTCCCCGGATTCAACAAGTTCAAAATTTCCGCAAAAAAAAGCAAGGGATAGGCCGTGTCCGTTCAAGGCATGAAAAACATGGCCCTAGTGCCGGAGCTTTGGCCGAAGCTGGGTTGGACCTTTTTTCTTTTGCTCGCCTTTCGCGTCGGCATCCACGTTCCGGTCCCCGGGGTGGATACGGTGGCCATGGCGGCCTTTTTCCAGCAGGCGCAGAGTACGCTTTTCGGTGTTTTCGACATGTTTTCCGGGGGAGGATTGCGCAATGTCTCGATTTTCGCTCTGGGCGTAATGCCTTATATTTCCGCCTCCATTATCATGCAGCTTTTGCAGGTGCTAAGCCCGGATCTGAAGCGCATGGCCAAGGAGGAAGGCGCATCCGGACGCAAGAAGATCACCCAGTACACGCGCTACGCCACCGTGCTTATCACCGTCGTGCAGGGTCTGGGCCTTGCCGTCATGCTGGAAGGCATGACGGGACCGAACGGAGTGCCTATGGTGCCTGAGCCCGGCCTCATGTTCCGCTTCGTCACCATCATAACCGTGACCGCAGGCACGATTCTGCTGATGTGGCTGGGCGAGCAGATAACCAGCAAAGGCATAGGCAACGGCATTTCGCTGATTATTTTCGCGGGCATAGTGGCCGGCATCCCCGGCGCCATGGTGCAGACCTACGCCCTGGCCGGAGACAGCCTCCCTTATGTGGCCCTGCCGATTATCGGCGTTTTGATCCTGGTCGTGACGGTCGTGGTCGTTTTCATTGAAAGGGCGCAGCGGCGCATACCCGTCCATTATGCAAAAAGACAGCAGGGCCGGCGCATGTACGGCGGGCAGACCACGCATCTGCCGTTGCGCCTGAACACGGCCGGGGTTATTCCGCCAATTTTTGCAGGTTCGCTCCTGTATTTTCCCGCCACCATCGCCCAGTTTTCCGAAAATCCCTTTTTGCAGAGTTTTTCCGTGTGGTTTTCGCCGTCCACGGTCCTGCACAGCATCTGCTATGTGGCGCTTATCGTCTTTTTCTGCTATTTTTATACGGCCATAATTTTCGACCCCAAAGACATAGCGGAAAATCTGAAGAAGCAGAACGGTTTTATTCCCGGCATCCGTCCCGGAGACAAGACCAGGGAGTACATAGACAACGTCCTGACGCGCATTACCCTGTGGGGGGCCATATACATCAGCCTTATCTGCCTGTTGCCGCAGTTTTTGATCCAGTATTTCAACCTGCCTTTCTATTTCGGCGGCACCAGCATACTTATCGTCGTCGGTGTGGCCATGGACTTCATGGGACAGGTGAACTCCTACATGATATCCAGGCAGTACGAAGGATTGTTGGGCAAGGCCAGGATCAGGGGCCGGTTTCAATAGTGCAGAAATTTCGCGGAATATTTCTCAAGAACGAAAATGAGCTTGCGCTTATGCGTGAAGCCAACCGCATAGGCGTGAGCATACTTGACGCCATATGCGCGGAAGTTCGGGCAGGGGTGGCGACCATACGTTTTGAGGAAATCGCCCAGGATCTCTGCCGCGCCAGCAATGTGCGGCCGGCTTTTCACGGCTACGACGGGTTTCCCTTTGCCGTTTGCTGCTCTGTGAATGAAGAAGTGGTGCATGGTTTTCCATCCGCTACGCGCCTGCTGCGCGAAGGCGATATAGTCAGCTTTGATTTCGGCGTGATTTATGAGGGATTTTACAGCGACTGCGCGCGCACTCTGGGGGTGGGAGAGATTTCCGTGCAGGCGCGCCGGCTGATCCGGGTCACGGAAGAATGCCTGGCTCTGGGCATAGCCGAGGCGCGCCCCGGCCGTTATCTGCAGGATATTTCCCGCTCCGTGCAAAGCCATGCCGAAAAAAACGGCTATGCGGTGATCAAGCGTTTCGTGGGACACGGGGTAGGGCGCAAGCTGCACGAGAAACCGGAAATTCCGAACTTTGAGGCCGGCAGCCTGTATCCCTTGCCCCTGAAAGCCGGAATGGTTTTGGCCATAGAACCGATGCTGGCCCTCGGGACCTGCGAGGTGGATATCCTGCCCGACAAATGGACGGCTGTGACCAAAGACCGCAAGCTCGCCGCCCATTGTGAGCATTCCGTCGCCGTGACTTCACACGGCCCGGAGATTTTGAGCCTTCCGGCTGGAAAAGGGCACGTGCCGCTTTGAATGCCGGGTGTATCGTTTCTGCCGAAGAAACATTGTATTGACAGAAAAGCGAAAAAGAAATATAAAGTTATGTTCAGGCGCGGACACGGGTCCGTGCTCACGAAGCAAAGCGGAGCGAGCCATGAAAGTAAGACCTTCAATCAAGAGGATGTGCCCCAAATGCAAGGTGATCCGTCGCCACGGCATTTTGCGGGTTCTTTGCGAAAACCCCAGGCACAAGCAGCGCCAAGGCTAGGCGGGCAGGAGAATTAGATGGCCAGGATCGCCGGAGTTGATTTGCCGAGAGGCAAAAGGTCCGATATCGCCCTTACTTATATTTTCGGTATCGGCCGCGCCAGCGCGCTGAAGATTTTGGACAGCGCCGGTATAAACTGGGTGCGCGGCATAGATGAGCTTTCCTCCGAGGAAATCAACGAAATCCGCAAGGAAATCGAACAGAATCACAAGGTGGAAGGCGACTTGCGCCGTGAGACGGGATCAAGCGTGAAGCGGCTGATGGATATAGGATGCTACCGCGGCCTGCGCCATCGCAAAGGTTTGCCGGCCAGGGGGCAGCGCACGCACACCAACGCGCGTACCCGGAAAGGCCCGCGCCGCGGGGCCGCTCCCAAGAAAAAATAATCCGCGCCATCCCGGCGCCAACCATAACCTTCGGGATCTGACATGGCCAAAGCCAGACGCACGGTAAAAAAGAAAGAGAAGAAGAATGTTCCGGTGGGCCTCGCCCATATTCAGGCCTCGTTCAACAATACCATAATCACTTTTACCGACACCAGGGGCAATGCCGTGGCTTGGGCCAGCGCCGGGCAGGCTGGTTTCAAAGGTTCGCGCAAGTCCACGCCCTTCGCCGCCCAGGTGGCTGCCGAGCAGGCCGCGCGCAAGGCGCAGGAACACGGGATGCGCACTGTCGGCATCTATGTGATCGGCCCCGGTTCCGGCCGGGAATCCGCCATGCGCGCCATCAACAACGTCGGCTTCAAAGTGGCCTTTATCCGGGACGTGACCCCGATTCCCCACAACGGCTGCCGCCCGCCCAAACGGCGCAGGGTATAAGGGTTTTGAGGGAAAATCAATTCGCTCTCTAAGGAGGAGCACCTTGGCCAAGTATAATGATTCCAAGTGCCGGTTGTGCCGCCGCGAAGGCGTCAAGCTTATGATCAAGGGCGACCGCTGTCATACGGCCAAATGCGCAGTGGAGCGCAGGCCTTATGCGCCCGGCCAGCATGGCCACGCGCGCAAGAAAGTTTCCGATTACGCCCTGCAGTTGCGCGAAAAGCAGAAGGTTCGCCGCATCTACGGGGTGCTGGAACAGCAGTTCCACAACTATTTTGTCAAGGCCGACAAGGCCAAGGGCATCACCGGGCATAACCTCCTGGTCAGCCTGGAACGCAGGCTGGACAACGTTGTCTACCGTCTGGGCTTCGCCAGTTCCCGTCAGCAGGCCCGGCAGCTTGTGCGGCACGGCCTGTTTATCATGAACGGGCGCAAAGTCACCATTCCCTCCTTGTTGATCAAGGCCGGGGACGTGGTCGAGGTTCCGGAGAAGCACCGCAAGATCGCGGTCTTGTCCGAGGCCGCGCAGGTGATTGCGCGCAGGGGTCTGCCCGGATGGTTGGAGATGGACGGGACCGCCTTTCGCGGCACGGTTCGGGCTTTGCCGCAGCGCGAAGACATTCAGACGCCGATCAATGAAGACTTGATTGTGGAACTTTATTCCAAGTAAGGAACGCGAAGCGGGTAGGGATATGATGTTCAAACAAGGCGACAGGCTCATAAATTCGCGCAACTGGTCGGAACTGGTCAAACCGGAGCAGGTAACGCGCACCAGCGATCCCGCGGATGCCTCCTACGGACGCTTTGTCTGCGAGCCGCTGGAGCGCGGCTACGGCACGACCATCGGAAACGCCTTGCGGCGTATCCTGCTGTCTTCGCTGCAGGGCGCGGCTTTTGTTTCCGTTAAAATAAGCGGCGTGCAGCACGAATTTACCACCATCCCCGGGGTGCTTGAGGATGTGACGGACATCGTCCTCAATCTTAAGCAGGTGCGTATGGTCATGGACACGGACGAGCCGCAGCGCGTGTCCCTCAAAGTTTCAAAGCCGGGTGCGGTGTCTGCGGAAAGCCTGGCCTGTACCCAGCACGTGCGTGTAATCAACCCCGATCTGCACCTTTTTACGATCACCGATCCCTGCGATGTGGAGATGGAGCTTGAGGTGCACATGGGCAAGGGTTATGTGCCGGCCGACATGCAGGATTGTCTGACCGAGGAGATCGGTCTCATTGCCCTGGATGCCAGCTATGCCCCGGTGCGTAAAGTCTCCTACACGGTAGAGCAGGCGCGCGTCGGGCAGATGACCAACTATGACCGGCTGATCATTGAAGTCTGGACCGACGGCTCGATTACCCCCGACGATGCGGTGGCCTACAGCGCGAAAATATTGAAGGATCAGCTTTCCGTCTTCATCAATTTCGACGAACGCATTTCCGGCGAAACTCCGGCCGGCGGGGCGGGCGGCGGAGAGCTTAACGAAAACCTCTTCAAGTCCATCGACGAGCTGGAACTCTCCGTGCGCGCCACCAACTGCCTCAAGTCGGCCAGTATTGCCCTGGTGGGAGAACTTGTGCAGCGCCAGGAAAACGATATGCTCCGGACCAAGAATTTCGGCAAGAAATCCCTGGACGAGATTAAGCGGATGCTTTCGGAAATGGGCCTTGATTTCGGTATGAAGATCGAGAATTTCGACAAGAAGTACAAGGATTGGAAGAGGAAACTGCAAAATGAGGCATAGAAAGTCCGGCCGCAAACTCGGCAGAAATCCCTCGCACAGAAAGGCTCTGCTGCGCAATATGGCCAAGGCCCTGATTCTTCACAGCCGCATCACCACCACAGAGGCCAAGGCCAAGACCCTGCGCGCCGTTGTCGAGCCCCTGATAACCCTGGCCCTGAAAAATGACCTTCACGCGCGCCGTCAGGCGTACCGGGTGCTGGGCGAACACAAGCTGGTGCAAAGGCTTTTTGACGACATCGGTCCCTTGTTCAAAGAGGGAGGGGGCGGCTATACCCGTGTTGTGAAATATCCTTTGCCGCGCAAAGGCGATGCCGCTCCTCTGGCTTTTATCGAGTTCACCAGGAAACCGGAAGGGACGAACGTGCCTTCTCCCTTGAAAAAGCCCAAGGCCGCCAAGGAAAACGAGCAATCCGACTAGAGCGTTACGCTTGAAATGCTTGCGGGCGGGCCTTGCCCGCCCGCAAGCATTTCGCTGTCAAGGATTTGCCTGCAAATTCTTGCAGCGGGATTGCCGCAAGACGAATCTGCTTTGCCGGCAAACGACAATCTCAAGCGTAAATTTTACGGCGTCACAGCCGCGCCGCGAAGGCCTGGACGGTGTTGCGCAGCAGCATGGCGATGGTCATGGGACCTATGCCGCCGGGTACCGGGGTCAGGGCTGAGGCAATTTTACTCACCGAGGTGAAGTCAGCGTCTCCGCGCAAGCCATTTTCCGTGACGGAGATGCCGATGTCCACCACCACCGCGCCTTTTTTCACCATTTCACCGCGTACGGATTCCGGCCTGCCCATGGCCAGAAAGAGAAAATCCGCCTCCCTGAACAGGGCGGCGGCCTTGGGCGTCGCCGAATGGCAGAGCGTGACCGTGGCGTTGCCCCAGGCGTTTTTCGCGCTGAGCATCACGGACAGGGGTCTGCCGACGATATTGCTGCGCCCCGCCACCACGGCCCGTTTCCCTGCCGGGTTCAACCCGTAGCGCTTGAGAAGCTCCATGACCCCGGAAGGGGTGCAGGGGCGCAGACCGGGAATGTCCTGAAGAAGGCGGCCCATGTTCACGGGGTGAAAGCCGTCCACATCCTTGGCCGGGTCGATGCATTCAAGACAGGGGCGGCTGTCCAGGTGACCGGGCAGGGGGAGTTGGAGCAGGATACCGTCGATATCCTGGCGTCCGTTCAAAGTACGGATGCAGTCAAGCACCTCGTTCTGGGAGGTTTTGGAGGGCAGGCGCAGGGTTTCGGATCGGATGCCGGTTTCCGCGCAGGCGCGCTCCTTGTTGCGCACGTACGTGTGGGAAGGGGCGTCGTCGCCTACCAGAATGACGGCAAGACCGGGTCCGCGCCCGGTCCCGCCGCGCATTTTTTCCACTTCAAGGGCCGTTTCCGCCCGTATCGAAGCGGCTACGGCCTTTCCATCCAGCAGGATCACCTATTCTTCATCCTCGTCGTCCTCAAGCAGACCGTAGTGATCGGCCATGGACGGCCCGTAATAATAGGCGCTGTCTTCAAGCTGTTCTTCAATGCGCAAAAGCTGGTTGTACTTGGCCAGGCGGTCGGAGCGGCTGAGAGAGCCGGTTTTGATCTGTCCGCTGTTCGCGCCCACGGCCAGATCCGCGATGAAGGCGTCTTCCGTCTCGCCTGAGCGGTGCGAGATTATCGTCGTGTAAGCGTTTTGTTTGGCCAGTTCGATAGTGTCCAGGGTTTCGGTCAGGGTGCCGATCTGGTTGAGCTTGATCAGGATGGAGTTGCCTATCCCGTCTTCTATGCCTTCGCTCAGAATGGCGGGATTGGTGACGAAGATGTCGTCGCCGACAAGCTGAATGTGCTCGCCCAGAGAACTTGTGAGGGCGCGCCAGCCTTCCCTGTCGCTTTCGGCCAGTCCGTCTTCGATGGAGATGAGGGGATATTTTCGCGTAAATTCTTCCAGATATTTGATCATTTCAGACGAAGACAGCACTTTGCCTTCGCCCTTGAGGTTATATTTGCCGTTCCGGTAGAATTCGCTGGCGGCCGAGTCTATAGCCAGAGCGATATCTATGCCGGGATTGTAGCCGGATTCCTCAATGGCCCGGATCAGATAGCGGAAGGCTTCGTCATGGCTTTTCAGATTGGGCGCGAAACCGCCCTCGTCTCCGACGCTGGTGACGTGTCCGTCCGCGGAGAGCAGGGCGCGCAGGCTTTGAAAGGTTTCCGCGCCCATGCGCAGGGCCTCGCGAAAGCTTTTCGCCCCCAGAGGCACGATCATGAATTCCTGGATGTCCAGATTGTTGGGGGCGTGCGCTCCGCCGTTTATGACGTTCATCAGGGGCACCGGCAGCACCTTGGCATTTACCCCGCCTATGTACTGGTAAAGGGGCAGGGCGAGAAAGTTGGCGGCGGCCCTGGCCGTGGCCAGGGAAACTCCGAGCATGGCGTTGGCCCCCAGGCGATCTTTGTTGTCGGTGCCGTCCAGGTCTATTATGGTGGTGTCGATGTCGACCTGACGCAGGGCATTCATGCCCACCACGGCTTCCGCCAGTTCCCCGTTGACGTGTTCGACGGCCATGGTGACGCCTTTGCCGTTATAACGGCTTTTATCTCCGTCACGCAGTTCCAGGGCCTCGCGGCTGCCGGTGGAAGCCCCGGAGGGCACGGCCGCCCGTCCGGTGTGTCCCGACTCCAGGCCAACCTCGACCTCTACCGTGGGGTTGCCGCGCGAATCCAGAATTTCTCTGGCCCATACGGATACTATGGTACTCATAAGCTCTCCTTTGGCGGTAAGCCCGCTTGCATGCGAATTGGGGACAAGGCAGGAAGTGTTATTACTCTTTTACCTGTTCTTTGTACAGCAGCCGCAGACCTTCCAGAAGCAGATCCGGCAGGATGGCGTCGAAACGTCGCGTGACTCTCGACAAAGCCATGGCGAATCCCCCGGTGCCGACGACAAGCGCCGGCGGGCGCAGAGTTTCGGAAAGGCGCGCGCACAGGCCCTCGGTCATGGCCGCGAAGCCGAAGACGAAGCCGTTGTTCATGCTGCTGGCCGTTGAGCGGCCCATAACCGGGCGTTCGTCCTCGATTTCAAGGCTTATGCGTTGCAGTTTGGCCGTTCCGGCGCTTAAGGCGGAGGCGGAGGAGAGCAGTCCTGGGCAGATCAGGCCGCCCAGATAGGCGTTGTCTTCCACGCAGTCGAAGGTCGTGGCCGTGCCGTAGTCCACGGTGATCAGCGAAGGCGCGTCCGGGAAAAGGCGTCGCGCGGCATAGGCGCCGACCAGGCGGTCCGCGCCTACCTCATGCGGGCGGGAATAGTGGTTTTCCAAGGGGATGGGCACATTTTCCGGGGTGAAGAGGACTTTTTTTCCCGCAAAGCGCAGGCAGGCTTCGGAGACAAGGCGGCTGACCGCGGGCACAACGGAGGTGGCTATGGCCCCGTGCACGTTTTGCGGGTCAATGCCGCAGTGCGCAAGCAACGCGAGAAGCGAAATGCCGAATTCATCCGCAGTGCGTCGTTCGTCGCTCGGCAGGACAAAGGAAAAGTTTATTTTTTCCTTTGTCCCTATGCCGATCTTGATATTGGTGTTGCCTATGTCGAAATAGATGACGGTTGACATTGATTCAAGCCGGGATCAGACCTTCGCCGCGGTTTTGATGTCGGCCGCCGCATCGGTTTTTTCCCAGGTAAATTCCGGATCCTCGCGGCCGAAGTGTCCGTAGCAGGAGCTTTTCAGGAAAATCGGCCGGATGAGATCAAGGCGTTTTATGATGTGGTAGGGGCGCAGATCGAAAACTTCCTTGACCGCCGCAGTCAGCGTCTCGTCCGGGATATGCCCGGTGCCGAGCGAGGAGACCAGCACGGATACAGGACGGGCCAGTCCTATGCAGTAGGCGATCTGCACTTCGCATTTTGGGGCCAGGCCGGAGGCCACGACATTTTTTGCTATGTAACGGGCCATGTACGCCCCGGAGCGGTCGACCTTGGAGCAGTCCTTGCCGGAAAACGCGCCTCCGCCGTGGTGCCCCATGCCCCCGTAAGTATCTTGAATGATTTTGCGTCCGGTAAGCCCGCAGTCGCCCATGGGACCGCCTATTTCAAAGCGCCCGGTGGTGTTTATGAAAATCTCGCAGTCGTCCTTGTCGAAAATGTCCCGGGGCAGGGTGGGGATGATTATCTTTTCCGTCACGTCGGCGATAATCTTCTCCTGCTCCACGCCTTTGGCGTGCTGGGTGGAAACGACGACATTGTTGATGCGTACGGGTTTGCCATCTATGTATTCAAAGGAGACCTGGGTTTTCCCGTCCGGGCGCAGGTAGTCGATCAGGCCTTCCTTGCGCGCCGCTGTGAGCTTTTGCGAGAGCCGGTGCGCCCAATAGATGGGGGAAGGCATGAGCGTCGGGGTGTCATCGCAGGCAAACCCGAACATCATTCCCTGATCGCCTGCCCCTTGGTCCTCGTTCACGGCGCGGTCCACGCCCTGGGCGATGTCGGGCGACTGTTTGTCTATGGATGAAATTACGGCGCAGGTCTGCCAGTCGAAGCCCATGTCCGAACTGTTGTAGCCGATGTTGCGGATCGTGCCGCGCACTATTTCCGGCAGGTCCGCATAGGCTTTGCTGGATATCTCTCCGGCAATGAAGGCCATGCCGGTCGTGACCAGGGTCTCGCAGGCCACGCGCGAGCCGGGGTCTCCGCTCAGCAAGGCGTCCAGAACCGCATCGGAAATCTGATCCGCCACCTTGTCCGGATGCCCTTCGGTAACGGATTCCGAAGTGAAATAATATTTTCCCTTGGCTGGAATCATAAACGTCTCCCGTTTGAATTTTTTTCGAATGCCTCTATAGCATTTTACGTTCGAAACGCTTGCTTGACGGCGAGCAAAGCCAGCCTGCAAGCATTTCGCGGCAAGGATTTAAGTGGTACAGCGTGCCAGACTATATCAATAAATCAACATATATGTCTTTATTATTTATACCTGCCTCCGGGCTTTGTCCAGACTTTTCCCGTCTGCCCTGCGTCCGGCGTAGTATCGATTCCCGAAAAACTCCGCCACATCCGTGCGTTGCCGGAGTTCCTCGTTCAGACGCTCATGCGGATTGTCGGACCATATCTGACGCCAATTCGTTTTAAAACATGTTCCTCTTCTCAACTTCGGGATGGCCAACGCAATACTGCCCACTCGCGTATGTCAACGTCGTTTCCGGTATCCGTTGCGTTCATTAGAGCATATATAGCATAAAAGTCAACATACTCTAATCAATGACATTTTACTTGCTCGTTACACGCCGCCATCGAAAAATTGCATAAAATCTTTTTATAGAATAAAGTGTTAGACGGCTGCGGAGAGGTAGCGAAGCTGGCCGTAACGCGCCCGACTCGAAATCGGGTTGTCCCAGAGATGGGGCACGTGGGTTCGAATCCCACCCTCTCCGCCAGAAATTTGTTTCAATTCGTTCGAGAAAGACCGGAAATCATTTCTAAGAAATGATTTCCGGTCTTTCTTTTGTCCGGCGTCATCGGGTAGAAAACGAAAAAAATCGCCTCTTGTCTGGGTAACTTGATGGATATAAAGCTGAAAGCGAGTTCGGTGGAAAAAGTTACCCGCCCAGATAAGGAGGTGGCGTTATGGCCCTGACCATCACCAGTCCGGACAAGGTGGGCAAGTTGCTCCTGGCGATAGAAACCACCATGAACGAGAAATGCGGACTGGAAGTTTCTACGGCCTTGCGCATGGCCCCATACGTCTTTCTGCGACCCGGTTCCCTGGTCTGGGGCGAATGGACGAAAATCGATTGGGAAGCCGCTGAGTGGCGCATCCCCGGCTACAAGATGAAGAACAACAAGCCCCATGTGGTGCCGCTGGCGCGTCAGGTTCTGGAACTGCTGGAAAATTTGCGCAAGTACACCGGCGAGGGACAGTATCTTTTCCCTTCATGGGGTAAATCCGGCTACCTGAGTACCAATTCGCTGTGAATGGCTGCTCCAGTGCCGGGAACCCTGGGCCGAGCGGGCGAACCATGCCTTGCGTCTGGCCGGGCATGAGAGGCCCGCATCGACCACAGAACTTTGGAAGCTCAGGGCATTGACCGTGCGCCGACAACGCACCTTGGGCCGAGTGTCGCGGCGATGGAACGCAAGAGAATTCGCACCATGCGCGGCAACCGGAACCGACAGCGGGAAAGTACGGCTTTGGGAACCGCGTCCCAGGTCGCGCACAAGCCTGTTCCGGCCCCAACGCTTGAGGAATGTCGGGCCGTCTTGCTGGCTCTCGCCAAGCAGGAACCCGGCAAAATCGACAGCCATTAGCAGGAACAAATCAAGCCCTATATGGAGTACTTCGCAGAAGCGGAAGACAAGGCCGAAGCCTTTGCTTTCTGCCGGGAACGGATGCAGGCCGACATGACTACCGAAGCGCCCCGGCTGAAAGAAATGAGCCGGGAGCTTTCCGAAAGGCTCCGGCGCTTCGGCGGCACCTGGGCCAAACAGGGAGCCTTGCGGCAGGAAGCTATGAATCATATCCGCCTCGCCCCTGACCGTGAACAGGCTTTCGCGGCCATCACCGGGGAAATGGACAGGGCTTTGGAGAGAAGTCGGGGGCTGGGGCGGTAAACGTCTTGATGAAAACCCACCCACTACAATCGATTGGATGTTTGAATTTTTATTCCCAACAGCAACAAAGAACAAACCTCAATAATTTCTTAACAACTTTCCAATATCTTTGCCTCTACGAGTCGAGCCCCACAAAGTGTGGAGACTTCCAGGCGTTATGCCTTCACGCATCACCACATTGGAGGATTTTATGAAAAAGCTTCTTTCCATCATGGCTTCCGCGGTTGTTCTTTGCTCCCTCGCTTTCACCCCGGCACTTGCGATGGATAAGGGCGGCGATATGCAGAAAAAAGACGCCGGAATGATGAAGGGCGACGGCATGCAACCCGGCGACATGGGCAAGGAAGGTATGATGAAAGACGACGGCATGAAAGAAGACAAAGGCATGCAGTCCGGCGGCGACATGGGCAAGGAAGGTATGATGAAGGACGGCGACACGAAAAAAGACAGTGGCATGGGCAAAAAAATGTAAGCACGGGATGTCGGGGCAAAGCGGCGCGAACTCCCTTTGCCCCGGATTCCGCATGTACAGTTGGCAGACGCATTCCGCCAGCCGAAAAAATAGCTTCCTCATTGTGCCCTCGGCGTCAACCGCCTACTATACAGCATGCGGAACAGAATCGATGTGTAAACAAGCAAGGCGGACGCGGCATGTACAATATTCTTATCGTTGAAGATGAAAGTAAAATAGCGGAAACCGTTATGGAGTACCTCAAACGCGAGGGGTATAACGTGCGGCATGTTATGACGATTGCCGAAGCCTTGCAGTCCATAAACGCGGATACCGATCTGGTTGTTCTGGATCTTATGTTGCCGGATGGTAACGGGGAGGATGTCTGCGAGAGGGTTGTCAGCTTGTACAACACTCCCGTCATCATGCTGACCTCAAAACGCAGTGAACAGTCAAAAATCAGCGGCTTCGCCCACGGCGCGGATGATTACCTGACCAAGCCCTTCAGTCCCAGAGAATTGACAATGAGGGTAAAATCGGTGCTCAAACGCTCCCGCCCCAGCGAAAACACTATTCGGTTGGAGCATGAAATCGTTTTGCATCTTGACCGGCGAACCGTCACGAAAAACGCTGTGGAAATCAAACTGACGCCCAACGAATATTCCATCCTGTTTTGTCTGGCAAACAACGCGAAAGCCTTGGTGAACCGCGACAAGCTGGTGGAGCATATCAATTCGCCGGATGCCCTTGACCGAACGGTGGATGTCCATGTCAGACATCTCCGGCAAAAGCTTGAGGACGACCTCAAAAATCCGCAAATCATAAAAACCGTTCATGGCCACGGCTACATGCTGGGGGTGAAGCGTCATGCGTAAAAAATGGCCCTTTACCCGGCTGTTCGCAGTGTCTTTCGCCGTTATCACGCTTGTCACTGTGACCGTGTTCATCTTTTTTGGTCTGCGCATCATAGACAGGTTTTTCTCGTACTATGTGGACAAGGTGCATGAAGAAACCCAGCATATGCTGGTTATGCAGGCCGCAAGCCACTACAAAATGTTCGACACATGGAGCGGTTACGACGGGAAGGAAACCGGGGCGATCGCCAAACTGTCCGGCGACTATTTCACCATTACCGACAACCAAGGCAATACAGTCTATACCAGCGAGAAAGGCGTTGAGCGGTGCTGCGCCAACCCCAACCATGTCTATACAAACGTGAAGTATCCGATACTGGTGGACGGAAAACGTGTCGGCGAGTTGAGCGCCGGGTATTTCACCAACCATATCACATCACCGGAGGCGGACGCCTTTCGAGGCAGCGGCGTTTCTCTCGTTGTTCTTGCCATTATCTGCATAAGCCTTTGCGGCGCTTTGGTATCCATCTTGTTCTTTTACAGGCTTTCCAGACCCATGCGCGATATAGCGGCCACAGCCAAGGAAATATCCAAAGGCCATTTGCAAAGCAGGGTCGTCATACAAAGCAGTGTGGTGGAAATGCACGAAATTGCCGACTCCATCAATACGCTTGGAACGTCACTGTTGAATCAGGAAAAATTCCGGCAACAGCTTATT
>JAITRF010000004.1 GCA_031288535.1 Desulfovibrio sp.
AAACTCGGATAAGATGTGCTGCAAAAAGTCCGCGCACAGGTCCGCCGCTGCGGAATTTGCCAGCAGTCGCTCCAGTGGGGGGAAAAAGACGTGCAGCGCTCCGTTCCTGAACTGAAAGGAAAAGGGACCTGGGTTCTCAAGCTCGGGAACGGCGCTGTCCGCGCATTCGGCTCCGAAAAAAATTACCATCAGGGGACGGAGGATTTGCACTCCCTGATAAAAAATTTCCCGGTCCGCGCGACTGATTGCCGCAGTACCATCCGGCGCGGCGCCGGCGTCCGAATCTAGGCAAACTGGCCAAAAAGCGCTCGAGCCGCGGGGAAGATCCAAACGGGAGATCAAATCGCGCAAAAATTTTGCGCGCCCAGGATTGCCTTGCCCGGTCAAATCTCGGCCCAGCTCCAGATAGGTCCAAAGCAGCGGGGCGCGGATGGTTTTGGCGAATATTTCCCTCCATGCGGGGGGCCAGGTCGAGACGATCTCGTGTTCCGCACGGGTGCGCCCCAAAGCCCGGTCGGCGGAAAAATTTTTGCCCCCGCCGGAAGCGGGCAAAGACCCGTGTCCGGAATAATCCATGTCCGCATCGGCCCGGCCAGGGAGGGGCGGAGGCAAGGCGGGTTCCCCGACCCCCGCCGCGCGATCTCGGGCATGCGGGTCCGGCCGGCGGCCACTGGAAAATACGCCCCTCGGGTCTGAGGAAAAGCTCCGGTTTTGCGCAAGGCGGTCGGCCGGGTCTGACGGAGGGGTATAAGGGCGGGTTTCGCGCTCCGTAGCGGATTCATCCGAAGGAGCCGGGTGGAAAGAGGAAAAAGCGTTAACGGTACGGTTTGCGAGAAAACGGAATATTCCGGCATAAAGCCAGGGCCGCAGGGATTCGGGGGTATTCAGAGGGTCAGCAGCCAATCGAACAGTCTCCAGGCGGCATCGGTTTTGGCCATGCCCGGCCAGTTTTCTTCCCTGCCCCGGCAATCGCAGACGAAAAGCGTGTTGTTTTCCGAAATGAACCCGGAATCCGGCAGGCCGATCATATTGCCGGCTACAAGGTGCATGCCTTTTGCGCGCAGTTTGGCGCGGGCGTTTTGTTCCAGGTCGTCCGTTTCCGCCGCAAAGCCTAGAATTATTTGCTCCGGCCGCGCCTTTCGGGCGAGGGCTGCCAAAATATCCGGGTTTCGGGTGAACCTGAGGCTGATATCGTCCCCGGCGACGGATTTCTTGAACTTGGCCGGCCCCAGGGGGACCGGCGAAAAATCCGCCACGGCTGCGGAAAAAACCCCAATATCCATGTGCGGCCAGATATCCGCCGCCGCCTCGA
The DNA here is from genome assembly GCA_031288535.1 of Desulfovibrio sp. Taxonomy (GTDB): domain Bacteria; phylum Desulfobacterota; class Desulfovibrionia; order Desulfovibrionales; family Desulfovibrionaceae; genus Frigididesulfovibrio. The sequence goes on from JAITRF010000004.1 coordinate 1,313, forward strand.
ACATTTGCCGCGCCGTATTCACGTCGGTGCGCTGCACTTTGTCCGGCAGGCCCGGGACACCCGGTCCGGCCAGGGCATGCACCTCGGCGCCGCGCAGGTAAGCGGCCGAAGCCAGGGCCGCGCCCATGCGCCCGCTGGAGAAATTCGTCCACACGCGCACCCCGTCCCAGGGTTCGCGCGTCGGGCCCAAGGTGATAAGGACCTTTTTGCCCGCCATGTCCTGCGTGAGCAGCGCCTTTGCCGCCGCAAACACGATTTCCTTCCGGGAGGCGAGTTTCCCCTCGCCGTTGTCCCCGCACGCCACCGGCCCGGTATCGGGGGGAACGAAAACAATCCCCCGCTCCCGCAAAAGCGAAACGTTCTGTCTGGTGGCGGGGTGCGCCCACATGGTGGGATTCATGGCCGGGGCGAGCACCAGCGGACCGGGGAAGGCCAAGGCCTGCGCGGCCAGCATCTCGTCCGCAAGCCCGCAGGCCAGACGGGCCAGGGTCGTCGCGCTGGCCGGGGCGACAAGCATGGCGTGGGCTTTGCGGCCCGGCTCCAGGTGGGCGAACGGGTCGGCGTTTTCCTCAAACATCCGGCCGTAGACCGGCGAGGCGCCCAGTGAAGCGAAGGTCAGGGGCGCGACAAAACGCGCGGCGGCCTCGGTAAGGGTAACGGAGACGCGGACTCCGGCTTTCTGCAACTCACGCATGATTTCCACAGACTTGTACGCGGCTATGGAACCGCTGATGCCCAGATGCAGGCGCCTGTTTTCCAGGGCGATGCCCGGAAGCGGGTTCATTGCGTGATCGGCCGGGATGAGGTGGTCGAAGGAGTATTGTCCGGGGGGGTATCCCCTTCCAAACGCGAAGTCACGACGACGCGCATGTCGGTGGTCAAAAGCCCGTCGCTGATCTGCACGGCCGCAAGGCGGTCGGTTTTTTCAAAGACCATGACGGATTCGACGGCCCGCAGCAGCGAACGCAGCTTCCAGCCGTTGGCGGCCATATTGCGGCGCATGGTGTTCATGAGAGACACGACTTCCACGCGCCCGGAAAAGCGCTGCACTCCGCATTTCAAGCCGGAAGGCGCAAAGGTGATGAAGGTATCGCCGCGGTTTTCGCTCATTTCCGAAGGTATGGGGATATCGGCGAATTCGCTGAAATACAGGTCCGGCGCCGGGTTATGCGTATCCGGTTCCGAGGCGAAGGGATTCCTGAATGAACCGTCCGCTGCGCAACCCGCCAGAATAAAGGCGGAGAGAACCACTGCCGGCAGAAGAATGTGCAGACGCATAACCGCCTCCTGTTTTTTTCAAAATGTCTGAACTTGGGAATAAGTCAAGAAATTTTTGCCACGGCCACTGTAACCCCCCCGCTAATTTGTTTGGGGACGGCAAGCACGGCGGCGCCGGGGCCGGACAAACCTCCGGCTTTCGTCGCCAGGGCCAGGGCCGCCGACTCGCATACGCCCGCTACGCCGAAAACTTCAAGGGCCTTGGCGCTTGGGGAACGAACAGGAAACTCCGCCAGTTCGGCGGGCGAGAAAAATTCGAGGGGCAAACCGAGTCCGGCTGCCGCCTCAAGGAGGCCGCTTTCTCCGCTCTTGGCGGAAATACTGGCAATCCCCGCCAAAGCGGGCGCGGCCAACCCGTGAACGCGCAAAACCTCAAGCAGGGCCTGCCGTATCGCCGTAGCGGAGACGCCGCGCCGGCACCCTATGCCCGCATAGAGCAGGGGCGGGTGCAAACGTAGCTCGTTTTGCAAAAAACCTGCGCAGGGCAGATGCACGTCAACCACGACGGCCGGGGAGCTCGGCCCGCCGCAGGGTTTTCCGGCGCCAGGAGGCCGGGCGAGAACGCGGAAATGCTTTTCCCGGGGTCCGCCGATCAGGCCAAGACGGTTGTCGGGATCAAAAAGATCGATTTTCCTTCCGGCCAGCAGGGCCGCGGAAATTTTTCCCAGCGCCTCGGGGTTGGAGGGGACCAGCCCGGCGGCTTCGGCTAAAAGATCAATCGCCGGCAGGTCTTCCAGGTCCGTGGCGGTGGTAATTACCGGCTCCGCCCCGAGAATTTCCGCCGCCCGCAGGGCCAGGGCATTGGCGCCGCCCAGGTGTCCGGACAAAAGACTGATCACATGCCGGCCGGCTTGATCCACAAGCAAAACCGCCGGGTCGGACCTTTTGGACACGAGCAGCGGGGCCACGGCGCGCACGGCTATGCCGGCCGCGCTTATGAAGATGTGGGCTTTGCAGCGGTGAAAGTTTTCGGCCACGCAGTCGGACAGACGTTCAAAAAAAATCAGGCGCCCGGGCTCGACCGGTATCAGAGCGGACCGGCCTGGAAGATGTCCGCCCGTTCCGCCGGGATATGCCTGCAAATCCCGTCCGCCGGATTGCCGCAAGGCGGACCTGTCGCTCCGGCAGGCCGCGATATCAAGCGCGGACTGCTCCGGACCCGCGCTTTGCAGCGAAAGGGGCAGGCACAAGTGAAAGGGGAGGGCGGCAAGCAATCTGAGGGCGATTTTCAGCCCCTGCGGGGTGAAAGCGTAAATCATGCCCGCAGGGGCGTTGTCGGAAATTCCGGGGCGAGGCATGGTCCGCCGCGCTTCAGAACGGCCTAACCGGCGAAGGCCGCGGCCGCTTTGAGAAAGGAAAGAAAATCTTCATCGCTGTGGGCAAAGGACGCCATGGCGGTTTCGAAAGCCGAAGGCGCGAGGAAAAAGCCTCGCTCGCGCATATACAGGAAAAAGCGGGCATAGCGATCGGTGTCGGCCGTCTTTGCATCGGCAAAATCGCGCACCGGCCGCGGGGTGAAGAAAATTGAGAACATGCTGGCCATGCGGTTGATTCGGACGTCTATGGCCCTGTTTTTGAAGATGGCGGCCAGCTCTTTGCAGAAGTCTTCGACCTTTTGTTCAAGAGCGGCATAGTCGCTGTCGCGCAGTACGCGCAAAGCGGCTAGGCCGGCTGCCATGGCCAGGGGATTTCCGGACAGGGTCCCGGCCTGATAGACCTGCCCCTGGGGGGCGATGTGCCGCATGTATTCCGCCTTCCCCCCGTACGCCCCCACAGGAAGACCGCCGCCGATGATCTTGCCGAAGACGGCCAGATCGGGGTCTATGCCGAAACGCCCCTGCGCTCCTGCATAGGCAAGGCGGAAGCCGGTAATCACCTCGTCGAAGATGAGCAGGGCGCCGTGCCTCGTGCAAAGCTCGCGCAGGCCTTCCAGAAAGCCCTGTTCGGGAAGGACCAGACCCATGTTCCCTGCGGCCGGTTCGACGATCACCGCCGCCAGATTGCCGGAATGCGCGGAAAAGGCGTTTGTGACGCTTTCGAGGTCGTTGTAGGGGCAGAGGACGGTGTCGGCCACGGCGGCGGCCGGAACTCCCGGCGTTCCGGGTATGGAGAGCGTGGCGACCCCGGAACCCGCGCCGGCCAGAAAGGGATCCGCATGTCCGTGATAGCAGCCGTCGAATTTGATGAATTTCGTTTTTCCCGTGCAGGCGCGGGCCAGACGCAGGGCGCTCATCGCGGCTTCCGTGCCGGAATTGACCATGCGCACCATTTCAAGGCCGGGCAGAGCGTCGACCATGGCTTTCGCCAGTTCCACCTCGTCGCGGCAGGGCGCGCCGAAACTGGAACCGCGATCCGCGGCCTCCCGGATGGCCCGGGTGACCGCGGGATGGGCGTGGCCCAAAATCAGCGGCCCCCAGGAGAGCACGAAATCCACAAGGTTTTCCCCGTCAGCGCAGATAATGCGGCTGCCCAGGCCGCGCTCGACGAAAAGGGGCTCCGCCCCGACCGCCGCGCAGGCCCGGACCGGGCTGTTCACCCCGCCGGGAATATATTGTCTGGCCGCATTGAAGAGGGCGTGCGAAACTCCGGGCATAGGACACCTGCCAGATAAGGATTGAGTTGTCGAACATTATGAACCGCTCTATTCCGGATCGGCCTCGGACAAGGGGAAATAGCGCATGGAGCTTTTTTTCAGTTCTTTCAGACTTTCCAAAACTATATGCTCCGAAAGCGCCGCGAGGCCGGCAATCTCCTCTATCGCCCGTTCGCATTCCCCGCGCGTGCGGCCGTGGACCATGGTATAAAGCTCATAAGGCCAGTCCGGAAAGGAAGAAGGACGATAATAGCAGTGGGAAACCCCGGGGTGCCGGGCGGCGAGCCTGCCTGCCTCGTCCGCTGTTTCCGGGGTAATTTTCCAGGCTACCATGGCGTTATGGACGTAGCCGGCTTTCTGATGCTTTATGCTGGCCCCGAAGCGCCGGATCGCGCCTTGGGCGAGCAGGGCGCGCAAAAAATCGAGGACTTCCTCTTCTCCGATGCCGGCTTTGGCGGCGATTTCCGCATACGGCTCAAGTCCGTCGGGAAGATTTTCCTGCACTATGCCGAGTACGATGCGCTGGGAGCGCGAGAAAGAAACAGCCATGGCCTGATCGGAAAGTGTAAAAAAGCAGGTTCAATGTCGGAGCGGTTCAACTTGAAAAGTTGGGCTGCCCTGCAAGGATTTCAAGCGTAAAATGCCCTGGACGGTTCAACTTTGCAAAGGCTGAGTAAAATTATCGGACGCGGAAGTCAAGCGGCATTCCGGGACCGCTGTCCGGCTGGCGATTTCCGCTTGCTCGGCCGGAAATATTTGGCTGTTGGGACGTCACGCCGGTTCAACGCGCCCGGCCCGGTGAAACGGGAGGAAGGAGCCTCCGAGCGGCGGTCCGTCGCGCCGGCCTTGACATGGGAGTGGAACGTGAATATACGCTAATTGGACCTGATAAAATCGACTTCGCCGCCAAAGAGAAAAACGCCGGTGTTCTCTCCCGTGGGGCGGGCGCTGCCCGGCAAAGAGACGAGGGGCGAAGCGTAGCGGATGTTCCCGGAGGGGAAATACATCTTGAAGTTATCGGGATTTCCTATATGGGATCCTTTATTGACGGGGGCTGGTGTTTGCCTGCAAAGGCAGACACCGCAAAACCCGAAGGGTTTAGCGCCGCCGCAGGCGGCGCAAGCCGTGGGGAAACAGCGTTTCTTCGACGGCGATCCTGCAAAGATAACCGTAAAAAATACGTTTGTTATTTTTGCGATCAGACCTGGAGAGGTTTAACGTAACCAACAGGAAGGTATGAGATGGCAAATCAATATGAAGTCTTCAAGTGCGGCGTCTGCGGCAGCATAGTGGAAACTCTGCACGCGGGGGGCGGCGAGCTGGCGTGCTGCGGCTCGCCCATGAAACTGATGAAGGAAGGGACCACTGACGCGGCAAAGGAAAAGCACGTGCCGGTCGTGGAAAAAACCGCCGGCGGCTATAAGGTGAAAGTCGGCGAAGTCGCCCATCCCATGGAAGAAAAACACTATATCGAGTGGATAGAACTGGTGGCCGACGGCATCTCCTATACGCATTATCTGAAGCCCGGCCAGGCCCCCGAGGCCGAATTCAGCATTTCCGGCGCGACAGACGTGAGCGCCCGCGAATACTGTAACCTGCACGGCCACTGGAAGGCTCCGGCCTGACAGGACAAGGGGAAAACTGAAACATGGCGGCATGGCCCACTGCGGCCATGCGTTTCGAGCCTGACCGGGGCGGCGCCCCCGGTCGGGCGTCCGTCCCCGGACGATGCCCCGGCCGCCGGTCGTGGCGAGCGGGGCCGGAAGCAAAAACACAAGGGAAATGACATGAAAAAATATGTGTGCGCCCTTTGCGGCTATGTATATGACCCCGCCGACGGAGACCCGGACGGCGGCATAAAACCCGGAACCGCCTTTGAGGACCTGCCGGACGACTGGATCTGTCCGGTCTGCGGCGCGGGAAAATCGGATTTTGAACCGGAATGAGGCTAACGGACGAAATATGCTTAAACCCGTTCAAATAAAGAAAGACATCCACTGGATAGGGGCGGTCGATTATGAAAGCCGGAATTTTCACGGCTATTCACTCTCTCCGGACGGCACGACCTACAACAACTACGTGATCCTGGACGAGAAAAAAACGCTCGTCGACACCGTAAAGGCGGATCACGCGTCCGCGTCTCTCGAGCGTCTGGCGCAGCTGGTCAGGCCGGAGGACATAGACTGGATAGTGGTCAACCATGTGGAGCCGGACCATGCCGGAGCGTTGCCCCTGTTCATGGAAAAATGCCGGCCGGAAGCGGTTTTCTGCTCGCCCATGGGGGAGAAGGCGCTTCTGGCCCATTTCCGGGATGCGGGCGACTGGCCGTTGAAGGTCGTGAAAAGCGGCGACAGCATCAGCCTCGGCAAACGCAGTCTGAGCTTTTTGGAGACGCGCATGCTCCATTGGCCGGACAGCATGTTTTCCTACATGCCGGAGGAAGGGCTGCTTTTCAGCAACGACGGTTTCGGGCAGAATCTCGCCTCTTCGGAGCGCTTCGCGGACGAGGTGAGCCGCGAGCTTTTGCTGCACGCGCTCTCCCATTACTACCACAACATCGTGCTCCCCTATTCCCGCCAGGTTTTGCAGGTGCTGGCCAAGGTTTCGGAACTGAAGCTGGACATCTCGATGATAGCGCCGGACCACGGGCTGATCTTCCGCCGCAGGGAAGACGTGGAGTTCGTGCTGGAAAGCTATCGGAGCTTTGCCGAACAGAAGACGCAGAAACGGGCGGTTATCGTTTACGATACGATGTGGCACAGTACGGAACGCATGGCCTATGCCATAGCGGAAGGGCTGGCCGACGCGGGAGTGCCCTGCCGGATCATGAGCCTCAAGGACAACCACCACAGCGCGGTCATGGGCGAGGTCGCCCGTTGCGGTCTGGTCGTCGTGGGGTCGCCCACGCACAACAACGGAATTTTGCCCTTTGTGGCCGGTTTTCTCGCCTTTATGCGGGGTCTGCGCCCGCAGAATCGCCTGGGCGCCGCTTTCGGCTCTTTCGGCTGGTCGGGCGAAAGCGTAAAGATTATAGGAGAACAGTTGTCCGGCATGGGATTTGAGCTGCCCGTCGAAGGAATCAAAACCCAGTATGTGCCGGATGAGGAGGCCCTTGAGCAATGCTGCGCCGCCGGTCAGGCGCTCGGGAAGGTCCTCGTTGAGAAATGCGCGGGCTGAAGGCGCGCAAAAAGCGCGCGGGTTTTTCCTGTCGCTTGCGTTCTCCATCCTGCTTGGCGGCTGCGTCAACCTCAGTCCGGACTATGTGACACCCTCCCTGCCGGAGGAGATGCCCGTCCGGTACAAGGAAGGCGGGACCGGGGAGGAAGCGCTTTGGCGTCCGGCGAGGCCCGGGCAAAGCGTTGGGCGCTGGTGGAGCCTGTTTGCCGACCCCGTTCTGGACGAGCTCATGCAGGGCCTCATGCGAGGCAATCAGGATATTGCCGCCGCCGCTGCCACCCTGCGCGTGGCGGCCGCTCAGGCGGCGACGGCGCGCTCGTCCCTTTTCCCCGTCCTTGGCGGACCGTTTTCCACGGAGCGGAGCGGTTCGGAAGCGTTGCGCGCAAGCTCCCGATATTCCGCGGGATTCCAGTCGTCATGGGAAATGAGCTTCTGGAATTCCCTGCCCGCCCTGGAACTCGCCAAGGCCGAAACGCAGGCCGCGGCCGGGGATTTGGCGGCATTGCGCCTGCTTTTGCAGGCGGAACTCGCGCAGAACTATTTTCAGCTCCGCTCTCTGGACAGCCGGCAGGAGCTCTATGAATCCACCATAGCGGCGTACAAAAGGGCCGCCGATCTCGCGCGCAGCCAGTTCAGGGGCGGATTGGCGACGCGCGCCGATTATGATCAGGCCGAGGCCCAGCTCGCGGGCGCCCAGGCCCAACTGGCCGCGCTCAAGCGGCAAAGGGCGGAGCTGGAGCACGGCATCGCCCTGCTTTGCGGCAAGGCGGCTCCGGGGTTCAGCCTGGAGCGCGCGCCGTTGCCCCGCGCCGTGCCGCAAATCGAACCGGGGCTGCCGGCGGCGCTCCTCGAGCGCAGGCCGGACGTGGCCGCGGCCGAAAGGCGCGTGGCCGCGGCCAACCAGAAAATCGGACTGGCCCGCGCCGCCTGGTTCCCCAGCCTGACCCTGGGGGGGAATTTGCTTTGGCAGGCGGCGGGCTGGCAGAGCGCCGCTCTTTATACATGGTCCCTGGGGCCGGGCGGGGCATTGAACATTTTCGAAGGCGGACGGACCGCGGCGCAGTCCGAGGCGGCCTGGGCGGAATACGACCGGGATGTCGCGAACTATCGCCAGTGCGTTCTGACCGCGCTCAAGGAAGTGGAGGACAATCTCTCCGCCCTGCGCTACCTCGAACAGGAAGGAAAAGCCAGGGCCAGGGCCGCGGCCGCCGCGCGCTCCGCTCTGCGCATCGCCCTTTCCCAGTATCAGGGCGGCCTTACCACCTACCTGCAGGTGGTGAGCAGCCAGACCACGGCCCTGAGCAATGAAAGCAGCGCCATCGAAGTGCAGGGCCTGCGCCTCGCCGCGGTGGTGAACCTGATCAAGGCCCTGGGCGGTGGCTTCGCCCGCGCGGAGATCGACGAACCGTCGCAGTGACACTGAATAATAAAAATGGAGAATATCATGCTTGAACTGACAGAACCGGCCCGTGAAGAATTGGACGCCTATTTTGCCGGCAAGGAGAAAAGCTCGATTCGCATCTACCTGACGCCGGGAGGATGCTCCG
>JAITRF010000106.1 GCA_031288535.1 Desulfovibrio sp.
GGCGGCACATGCCCGCAACGCAGTTCCAGCTTGCAAAAACGCGCCTTGTCAAAAAAAGGCCGCAGCATCATTTTTGATGACAAATCCGGATGGGCGGCCAACGCGGCCGCCAGATCAAAAACATAAAAACCGGGGGCGGTTTCCGCCGGGCTTTCCGGAACATCCTCCCCGACACACGGCTCCTCAATCTCGCGCATCAGCTCGTCCAGGCAGTCCGGAAAAAATTCCGCCATCTCGAAAACGGCAAAGCCCGCCCTCCTCAAAACCGCATAGGCGACGCCGCCCGCACCCGAGGCCACCAGCACCCGAACGTCCTCCAAATCCCGGACCAGTCGCTCCACCGCCCGGCGCACACCCTCTCCGCTCTGGTCCGGCCCAGGGCTGAAACGGACGTGCGTGACGCATTTCCAGGCGCGCTTTGCGCCGCGTCCCCTGCGATAGACATCAATATCGCACTCCCCGGAAAAAGGCGCCGGTTTCCCATGATCATCACAAACTACCGCCACACCCGCGCTTTTCACAGCCACCTCCCAGTCTCCCGTCCTTGTAAGGCCCCGGCGTCAAGGCCCGCGCCGACTCCCATGCCGGACCGCCGCCCGCACACTGTCGCAACGCCCAGCAACGGCGCCGCCTGACGCTCGATTTCCGCAGCCGCCCGCTCGCCCACGTCGGGAGACAACCGCCCGCTCCCTTCGGCCAGATGCGCCAACTTACGCATATCGCAGTTTCCGGCCCGTTCCCCTATGCCGAAAAGCGTCACGTCGACCGAAGAGGCGCCGGCCAGGGCGGCGCACAGAGAATTGGCTTCGGCCATGCCCAGATCGTTGTGCGCGTGAAACCCGATCTCCAGTCCCTCGTCCAGGCACAGACGCGTCAACTCCGCAGCCCCGCCGGGCAAAAGCACGCCAACGGTATCGCAAAGCCGCACCCGGTCTATGCCCTTTTCCTTCAGCTCCCGCGCCACATGCCGCAAAAACGCCCGGTCCGCCCTGGAGGCGTCCTCAAGGCCCGCGCTGACCGCGTAACCCCTGTCCATGGCAAGCTCCGCGCAGGCGAAAAACGCGTCCAAAGCCGCCCTCGGCTCAAGACCCAATTTCCTGCGGATCTGCAGCTCGGAAACCGGCAGGCAGATGTGGATCAGATCCGGCCCGCAGGCGAAGGATGCCGTGATATCCTCACGCCGCGAACGATTCCAGACGGAGATCAGAGTTGAAGGGCAATTTTCCTTTATCTCCCGGATGATTTCGATCTCCTCCGCGCCCATGGCGGGAACCCCGGCCTCAATCTGACCCACGCCGCAGGCCGCGAGAATCCGGGCCAGAAAAAGGCGCTTCCTTTTGGAAAGAACCAGTCCCGGCATTTGTCCGCCATCGCGCAGAGTCGTGTCAACCAGCCGAAGCCGATCTCTTTTTTTCATAAATCCGCCTGTGCAGCGCAACAAATTCATCGTCCGCCAGACCTCTCTCCAGTAAACGACCCAAAGAACGCGTTTCCTCCAGCAGTTCCGGAAGCGTTTCCAGATCGCAGATCAGACCGAGCTGCGCGCATTTGAGACGCACCGAGCCGCGCCCGGAATGCGGCCCCATCACTATGACGCGGCGCGCGCCCACGCTTTCCGGAGGGAACGGCTCGTAAAGCGCCGGGTCCTTGGCCAGACCATCCACATGGATGCCGGATTCCACGGCAAAGATGCCGGGGCCGACGACCGCCTTGTTTTCCGCCGTCCCGCCCCCGCCCAAACGCTCAAAAAGTCCGCGCAACCCGGCCAGGACGGTCAGGTCGCCGCACGGGAAAAAACCGGACAGGCGCAGGGCCATGACAACCTCCTCCAGCGGGGCGAGGTTGCCGATCCCGGCAAAAGAGCAGACCAGATTTCTCCCTCCCTGCTTCAGCCATTCCGTGCCCAGAGCCGTGGCGCAGCCCCAACTGTCGCCGAAAGCCGGCTCGAGATCCGGAAAGGCCGAACGCAGCCGGGAGAAAAGAACCGGGGTATCCCAATACAGCAGGGCGTCATCCAGCCCGCGCAGACGCAGGTCGCCCGGCAATTCTCCGGAAGCGCGGGCGCGCCAGAGCTCATGCAAAGATGCGGGAGACGCGGAAAACGTCGCGGCCACGCCCGGAACACGGACGCCGGGACACGCCCCCTCACCGCTCTCGGCTTCCTCCGTCCGATTCACGCCCAGCGCGCGCACAAGACTCGTCCACTCGGCCGCATCCCGCCGCGCCAAAGGCCGTATCCCGGCCAGAAAAACAAGACTGACGTCGATAATCAGCACGACCTCCATAGCGGGCGTCCGCTCGCGCGGCCGCCAGAGCAATTTCACTTTGAAATTGCTCTAACCGGCGCGCAGGCTGATCGCCGCCTCGCGCACCGCCTTGTCTATGTTCTCATAAGTGGCAAAGACCGATATCCCGCGTTCCGCCAGCCGCCTGGACGGGGAATCCCCGATGCGCATGGCCAGCACTCCCTGGCAGTCGGAAACGGCGCTGATGGCCCTGCCGATTCTGCCGGGGTCCGGGGTCTCCTCGGCGCGTTCGCCGCACATGCCGCAGGAAGCGCCGCCGCCGCCGACGCGCCGCGTTTCCACAAGACGACTCAAGTCTCCGTCGCTCTCGTAAATATAGAAGCGCTCGGCATGGCCGAAATGCTGATCCACGACCACCCCGCTGCGCGAGGCCACGGCGATCCTCATCATCCGCTCAAGCTTGCGCCCGCCCGCCCGCCGCCTCTGCCCGCCGAACGTTATCGAACGGTCGTCATTGAGCAGGCCGACGGCATCCGCCCGGCACTGGCGGCAGTGGTTCATCTGGGGCATATGCCGCTCGCAGCGCTTGCGCAGGGCCGAAACCTCCCTGTTGCTGACCATGGGCATGTCCGCAAACACGCTGCCGGCAACCGGAATGACCTGCATAATGTTGGTGACATAAGCGCCGAGTTCTTTCACCCGCCGCACGACCTCCTCGATATGCCCGTCGTTTACGCCCTTGATCAGGACGATGTTCACCTTGCAGACCACCCCCCGGTCCGCCAGATATTTCAACCCGCCCAACTGGTTGGCCATCAGCACCGCCGCCCCGCTTTCGCCCTCCAGACGCCTGCCCAGGAAATCGACATGCCTGTAAATGCAGGACCCTATGGCCGGATCGACCGCGTTGACGGTGATGGTGACGTGGCCGACGCCCAGTTCGATCAGTTCGTCGGCGTGCTGGGGAAGCAGAAGGCCGTTGGTGGACAAACAGAAGGTGACATCCGGATCCGCGGCGCGCAAAAGACGCAGGGTTTCAGCGCTTTGCGCGAAGTTCGCCAGAGCGTCGCCCGGCCCGGCGATGCCGGCCACGGAAATGTTGGGCATTTGCTCTTTCATGCGCAAAAAACGATCCAGGGCTTCCTGCGGGGTGATAACCCGGGTCGCGACGCCCGGCCGGCTTTCGTTGGGACAGTCGAAATCCCTGCGGCAGTAATTGCAGCTTACGTTGCAGGCCGGGGCCACGGGAAGATGAATGCGCGCAAAACGAGCGCAGGCCCGGCGGGAAAAACAGGGATGGGTCGCGGTTTTGCTTCTGTTGTCGCCCGATCTCCGCCTGGCGGCAAGCGCAAAAGACCGGCGCGAAGAGTCTTCCTCGCGCGGCGCGGAGGACTCTTTGAGTACGGCCCCATGCGTTTGGTATGCCATGTTTTCCCCGCGCGGCGCGGAGGCATCCTCAAAGGTTCCGGCCTGCGTCAGCTCCAGAAGTTCCCGGCGATACGCTCCGTCCACCGCGCTGATCAGGCTGTTGGCGCAACGCTCCAGAAACTCCGTGGCCCCGGAATAGCCCAAAAGACGAATGCGCTGCCCGCCTACATGGTCGTGCACGGGAAAAGCGCAACGCACCAGAGGGATATTGAGCCGCTCCGACATGCGCCGCCCGTCCGAACTGCCGAGGAGCAAATTCACTCCGTTGGCCGAAGCTTCGCGCTCTATGGCGACAAAATCCGCCGCATCGAGAACCGAATAGCGTTCCACAAGGGCGTTTTCCGCAACCGGGCGGATTTCCTCCTCCAAAACGGCCCTTATCTCCCGGCAGGCACTGCCGCAGGCCGCCGTCACCGGCACTATGCCGTTTTCGCAGCACAAACGGACCAGCCCGTAAACCAGATCCGGCTCGCCGAAAACCGCAGCCCGTCCCCCCGCGTTGTATTTGTGCGCGTCAATCATGGCGTCCAGGCAACGGGCGCGCTCCTCCTCCACGTCCTCCGGGATCACCGCCCCCAAACCGCGCAGGGCCTCGACGAAAGCGTCCGTATCCCGCAAACCCACAGGCGGGTTCAAACGCAACAGGGGAACCCCGCATTCTTCCTCCAGCCAGCGCCCCGGAGAATCCGCCTCCGGACAAAACGCCGCGAGTTCCAAAGTGACGCGCGCCCCGCCCATGCGCTCGATCCGGGCCAGAGGCGTGCCCCTGGAAGGCAGACGATCATAAACGGCCCCGAAACCCCGGTCCAGGTTCTCGGAAATGTCCGGCAAAAGGGTGAAATCAAAGCCGGCCGCGCGAAGCACGCCTTTCAGTGCCCGCGCGTCCGCCGGACTCATGGGGCCGGAGATCACGTTCACGCCCTCGTGCCGGGCGCAGGGACCGCCCGTCTGACTGACCAGGGCGCGCAACGCCCTGAACCAGCCTTCATACTGCGTGCCCGCGTAACCAGCCGAGGAGACGGCGACGATCTTGACCTTGCAGTCCGGTCGGGTCTCGTAATAGCGCCGGATCATGGCCGGTATGTCTTCCCCTATGGTCTCGGCCAGACAGGTGGTGGACACGCCGATTACCCGCGGATCGTAAAGTTTGATCAGGTTGTCCAGCCCCCTGGCCAGATTTTTTTCTCCCCCGAACACCGTGCCTTCCTCCGTAAGGGAAGAGGAGGCTATGTCCACAGGCTCGTTGTAATGGGTGGACATGTGGCGGCGGATGTAAGTGCTGCAACCCTGGGAACCGTGCAGGAGATTCATGCACCCGGCTATGCCGCAGAAGGCGGTCACGGACCCCAGGGGCATGCACATCTTGCAGGGATTGACGCTCAGGTTGACAAGGACGCTTTTCATATTTCCGCATCCGGCTTTAGGACATTTTACGCTTGAAACGCTCGCTTGACGGCGGGCTAATCCCGCCTGCAAGCATTTCGCGGCAGTTTACGCTTCTCTATGGCGTTTTGCGCTTGGGATCGCGGAAACCCGCGCATGCCGCCATACCGGACTGTTCACGGTCATGTTCACCTCGGCGGCGAAATTTTTCAAACCCTCGAAACCGGCCAGGGGGAGCTTGCGTTCGTGGTTGTGGTCGCAAAAGCCTATGCCCAGCTTGTAGGCGAGGGGGCGTTCCTTGACCCCGCCCACCAGGATGTCCGCGCCTTTTTCCCGCATGAAGGCCTCGAGTTCGGCCGGATTGGCGTCGTCGAGAATCACCGTGTCCGCGTCCACCAGAGTTTTCAGCACCTCATATTCCTCGGCGCTGCCGGTCTGAGTGCCGACAAGCACTGTTTGCATGCCCATTTCCCGGAACTGGCGCACCAGGGAAATGGCCTTGAAACCGCCGCCCACAAAAATGGCCGCTTTTTTGCCCGCCAGACGTTCGACGCAGGGCCGCGTCCAACGCTCCGCACGCTTCGTCTCCCGCCGGATCAGGGCTTCCGCTTTGCGCCGCGCCCCTGACCCTCCGACGAGGTCCGCCACCTGGCGCAGGGCCGCGCAGGTGTCCTCAATGCCGAAGAAACTGGCCCTGATCCAGGGGATACCGAACGCCTCCTCCATGCGCCGCGCGAGATACTGCATGGAACCGGCGCACTGCACCACGTTCAAACTCGCGGCGGGCGCGCGGATCAGGCTTTCATAGGAAGAATCCCCGGTAAACCCGGTCAGCACGGGCACGCCCATTTCTCGCATGTAGTTTTTGATGATCCACATCTCCCCGGCCAGATTGTAATCGCCGAGTATGTTGATCCCCCCGCTCTCCGGGCGCTCCCCGCTTCCGGACAGAAGCTGCATCAGGGCTTCGCAGGCCAGACGGTACCCCGTGGACTTGCTGCCGGAAAATCCGGGGCTTTTGACGGGAATGACCCGGTTGCCCCAGCGTTCCTCCGCCTTGCGGCAGACCGCCTCCACATCGTCGCCTATCACGCCCGCGATGCAGGTGGCGTAGACAAAAACGAGCTTCGGCGCGCAGGAATCCATAACCTCGTCTATGGCGGCGGAAAGTTTGGCCGCCCCGCCGAAGACTATGTCCTTTTCCTGCAAATCCGTGGAAAAACTGTTCCGGAAAAGCTCCGACCCGCTGCTCAGGCTGCCCCGGATGTCCCAGGTATAGCTCGCGCAGCCTATGGGACCGTGTACGATGTGAAAGGCGTCCGTTATGGGGTTCAATACCACGCGCGCCCCGCAGTAGACGCAGGCCCGCTGGCTGACCGCCCCGGAAACGCTGGCCGCGCCGCAACGGATGTCATCCGCGGCTCCGGACCGCGCGCGCACAATGGAGCGCCGGCGTTCTTCCAGAATATGCGCCCGCATCTTTTCCCACCTCCCAATTCGAATTTCAAATCAAATCTGCATCCATGCTGTTTGATTTGGCGGCTGCGGCGCAAGCGCTGTTTCGCCTTGCCGCTCGAAATACTTCGCATTTCGGCGTGACATCCTGTCACGCTTTCCATTTTCAGATCAAAAATGAGGACATTTTTGATCTGAAAATGGAATAAGGAGGACAAAATGGCCAATGGCACGAATAGAACGGGCAAAACCAGAGCGCGGACGGAAACGGAAGACTCTCTGCCCGGGATCTGCATTGTGGGCGATCAGGGCAAAATGGGGAGAATGTTTTCCGAGCGTTTCCGTCTTGCCGGCTATCGCGTCAGCGGCGTGGACCGGAGCGCTCCGGATGGGCCGGCTTCGGCCCCGGACGAAAAGGGTCTGGCGGCCGCTCTTGCGGCATCCCGCCTAGTGCTGCTCTGCGTGCCGGTGAACGCGCTTGTGGACGCGCTGGCCTTTGTAGCCCCCCGCCTTGACCCCGGACGGCACCTGCTCATGGACATCACCTCGGTGAAATCGCTGCCGATGCTCTGGATGGACGAGGCATACGGAGGTGAAACAATCGGGGCGCATCCGCTTTTCGGGCCGAATCCGGCCTTGGCCGACATGCGTGTGGCTCTGGTGCGGGGCGGCAAGGCCAAGGACCAATCCTGCGCTCAGGCGGAAGAACTCTTCCGGCGCATGGGTTGCGCTGTTTTCTGGACCTCAGCCCGCGAGCATGACGCGGGTGTGGGCATAGCCCAGTCTCTGAATTTCGCTTTAAGCGCCGCCTTTTTTTGCGCTCTGGCCCGGCGCAGGGACATAAAGCCTTTTCTCACGCCCTCGTTCAAGCGCCACCTGGAATCCGCGCGCAAGCATCTTACCCAGGACACGGCCATGTTTTGCGAATTCACGGCCATGAACCCGGAATTTCCCGCAGCTCTCGCCGAGTACCAGGGGGTGCTCAAGGAGGCGGCCGGGGGGAAGCTCGCGGAAATCGCCGCCGAAGCGCGCGTCTGGTATGAGGAGAACAGCCCGGCGGGTTGAATGGGGTTTGGACAAAACGAAACTTTCGGTGTATGAAGGGCCGGTTCACGCCGGGAGGCATTATGGCGCGATATGCCGTGGAAATGTTCGGGCAGTTGGTTTACAGCCCTGATTTGTCTTACGATGATTTGCTGTCTCTGGAATCGGAACTCAAAGTCGGCCTGACCGGTATCATAGCCGGACAGGGAGGCGACTTCGCCCATTTTGAGGCGATGGGCGACACCATGCGCGTGCAGTGCGTGTTCGCCGAACAGGGAGAAAAGCTTTTTCATTCTTTTTGCGCGGAGCTTGCGCCCTTGATGGACGGGAATGTGGAGGCCAGACTGCTTTTTGTGGACAAGGACCTGGACCTGCTGCACGTTTATGCGCTGAACGGCGGCGCCTGGAGGGAGTGTTGCATAAGCCTGCCCGCTCCGGGGCCTCTGACCCTCGCCATGCGGGACCGTCCCGCGAAAAAGAAACGGACCGGAGGGAAAAGCGCGCGCAAACCCGCGTCCGGAAAGCGCTTGCCAGCAAATCCGATTTGAGGTAGTCTTCCGGCGCGCAAAGGGTCGTCCGCGCAATCCGGCAAACGACCGCAGCCCAAAAATCAGACGGGGATGTAGCTCAGCTGGGAGAGCGCCGCGTTCGCATCGCGGAGGCCAGGGGTTCAATCCCCCTCATCTCCACCAAGTTTACTTTCGTTAAAGTCCGCCAATGTTCAAAAAGCCTTGGCGGACTTTGCTTTTATGGGGGTTACACGTTCTTTGACGTTCATCAAAGTTCGTTGACTACCAGCTTTTTGTTGGTATTTTTGTTGGCATGTCGGGTTCAAGGAATACCACAGCGTCTGTGGCGGGGTTACAGCTTTCGTAAAAACCCTGGCCGGTACATTACCCATTATCCCCGGCCCGCATTTCCGCAATCATGGCCGAAACGTCTTCATCGGACGTGATGCCCGCC
This sequence comes from Desulfovibrio sp., assembly GCA_031288535.1. GTDB lineage: Bacteria > Desulfobacterota > Desulfovibrionia > Desulfovibrionales > Desulfovibrionaceae > Frigididesulfovibrio. The sequence goes on from JAITRF010000106.1 coordinate 8,520, forward strand.
TTTTCCGCTTCGCCTTTCATGGCCGTTTGCAGCATCCTCATGGCATAGACCGCAGCATTCATCATGATTACCTGGTCATCTTTGCGAATAAGCGTAACCCGGTCGCCGGTCTGGACGCCCAAAGCATCGCGTATGTCCTTGGGCAAGGTGATTTGCCCTTTCGCCATCACCTTGGCGTTGTCTACCAGTATATTTTCCATTTTTCACCTCAGGGGAGAATGTGTGCCCTACTTTCCCTACCTATAGCCATTTTCTGTCGAAAAGCAATATCCTTTTTATTGTCTCCGCAATTCCCCGCGCCCGCTTGCGCTCAGTTCAACTGTTTCAAATCAAAATACATGGGGATGTAGCGAGAAGTCTTTGCGCGGCCAAGCAAAAGAAAAAAGCCGTGCTTCGCATAGAAGGGCGTCACGTCCACCCCGGTTTTCTTGTCCCGCCATGCGTCTACGGTGATAAAACGGCATCCCGTGCGGTTGCCTTCGCGCATGAGTTTTTTAATCATGGCAAGAAACAGGCCGCCCATGCCATGCTTTTGCAGGGGGATCGCAATCCCGAACCGGCCTATCTTGACAGCCGGGAAGGAAGCATAGGGATAATCCGCCACTTCCGGCAAAGGACGTTCCCGGTCAATGGTGATGGCATCATTGGCGAGTGTGGCGAATCCCAGAGGCGTTTTCGGGGCCTCCTCCGCCACGAGAGCATAGGTAACCGCGATCCTGTCTATAAGATGCTGGCGGGCATCAGTAGCAAGAAAATCCTCCAAGTCACGGTCCCCCGCTACCGGAGACGAACAAGAAAACCCCGTGAAGATGTCGAAGTCCTCCACGGGGAAAATGGTGTATCCGTCAACTGTCAGGCTATTTCTTTGCACGGTCAGCCAGATATTTTTTCACATGAGCATTCAGCTTGTCCATGTCGATGACAGGCGGGGTATAGGGCTTGGGGTTCTCAATGGCCTTGATGAAGGCTGCGGCGTCCTTCCCCCGCAAAACGGGCGTAGCTTCAATAGGTCTTGCCATGGCCGTTCCTCCTTTGGGGGGTTTTTGTGGCTGTTCCTGCTCTACATATAGACATCCAGACGACGATGACTCCGGATAAAATCCGGCCGCGTTTGGATGACATAAACACCTTACTCCATAGTCGTGTATCGATCTACGGTTTTTAGAACACTTTTTTTCAATCAGGCAACATCCTTCGTCGCAGCCTGTTCCGGCTGGCTTCCAGGTAACATCCAGGTCAAACGTCGAAGAGCCACACTATTTCACCGGAAATTCTCCAGGCGGCCCGAACGGGGCACGTCCTCATTGATATTGAAAATCATTTTCTGTATACTGCCCCTCGTTTCCATGCGGTCCATGGAAACGGACCATCCTCCCCCGCGCGCAGCGGGGAGAGAAACAGCGGGTAAAACCGCAAGGAGCGTACGCTATGGCCAATGTGCTTATTGTTTACGGGTCCACGACCGGCAATACCTCTTCGACGGCAACGGACATCGCGGCGGAACTGCGGGGCGGCGGGCATGCGGTGACGCTGCTGGACGCCGCCGACGCCGGGGCGGACAATCTCTGCCGGGGGTACGATTGCGTGCTCTTCGGCTGCTCAACTTGGGGCGATGCGGATGTGGAACTGCAAGACGATTTCATACCCCTGTTCGAGGCGTTTGACCGTATCGGCGCCATGGGCTGCAAGACGGGTTGCTTCGGCTGCGGCGACAGTTCCTATACCCATTTCTGCGGGGCGGTCGACGCGATCTCCCAACGTCTGGAGGAACTCGGCTCCATCAATATCGCCGAAAATTTGAAAATCGACGGCGACCCAGGCGACGCATCCGATGACATCGCCGCCTGGGCAAAAAGCGTGGCGGCGGCTTTATAGGCCATATCCACGCGAGATGCCTGATTAGAGCGGTTTACGCTTGAAATTGTCGCTTAACGGCGAAGCAACTCCGCCTTACGGCAATCCCGCGGCAAGGATTTGCAGGCAAATCCCTGCGCGACTATACATTTTCAATGCCGATTGACAGCTCTAACGGCGGGCAAAACCCGCCTGCAGGCATCTCGCGCCTGCGGTCGCCGCTTCCTTCACATCCAACAGATACAAGGAGAAAATATGAGCTGCTGCGAGAAAGAAGACGCCATTCAGGTCCCTGCCGTACAAATCGGCAAGAAGATCCCGGAGCTGTCCATCAATGTCTATGACCCGGAATCCGGCGACTTCGCCGAAGTTTCTTTCGCCGATCTGCGCAAGCGGAAAAAATGGGTCGTACTCTTTTTCTATCCCGCCGACTTCACCTTCGTCTGCCCGACGGAACTTGCGGATTTGGCCGAACAACACTCCACGCTGAAAGGACTGGGCGTGGAAGTGATTTCCCTGTCCTGCGATACGAAGTTCGCGCACATGGCCTGGCGCAATTCCGAACGCCTGCTTTCCGGGGTGAAGTACGGGATGGGAGAAGACCCCACCGGCTTGCTCGCCCGTCTTTTCGGAATCTATGACAGAGCGACGGGACTCGCGTTTCGCGGAACATTCATCATCAATCCGGACGGCGTGCTGGTAGGTTCCGAAGTCAATTTCAACAACGTGGGCCGCAATGCCAAAGAACTTGTGCGCAAGGTCAAAGCCAACGTCTATCTGGCGGATCACCCTGCGGAAGTCTGCCCGGCCCGATGGGAACAGGGTGAAAGCACACTGACTCCTTCCGCGGCCATTGTCGGCAATATTTATGACGCCCTGAAAAAATAACGACCGCCAAGGGGAACGGGGAGGCGCAAAGATGAAAGCGCCCGGTTTTCCCTTTTCCAATTACAGGCATCCGCATTGGAAAGTTAACTTCTCAATGCGGATGCCTGTATC
>JAITRF010000110.1 GCA_031288535.1 Desulfovibrio sp.
GTTCAATCTGAGCCAGAATCAAACTCTCCAGTTAATATACCGAAAGCTGACCCTAACAGAATCAACTCTAGCTGAATCTTCTTTCCTTTCCTCTCACTCTTCACTTGTCAAAGAACCGGACCGCGCAATCCCCTTCGGGCCTCGGCGCGGCGCGAACAAGCCTTTTGCCCCAAGTCCGCCCCGAAGTCAACCGCCTTTTCCGAATTTCACGAAATAAAAATTTTCGCCATATATTTCCCCCCTCTTGTCGAAAAATTTTTGCTGCAAAACTCCGTAATCCAGTTTATACTGATCAAGAGGATCGTTTTCGCGGGCGAAAACCGCGATGCGCGACCAGTACGCCGTAACAGGTAAAAATGTGTACGGAACTGCCGGTCGCCGGGCGCGCCGCCGCAGGCGGCGTGGGCGCGGCAAAAGCCGCGTTTCCGCCGCGCGATCTTGTCGCTTGAAACGGAGCGACGCGGCATCAGGTCCTTCGTCCTTCAGCGGGCGGTTCCCCCGGCTTTCCTGCCAACTCAACCATCCAGCTCTCTAAGGAGTGTCCTATGGCAAAAAAAATGAAAACCATGGACGGCAACAACGCCGCAGCCCATATCGCATACGCCATGAGCGACAATGCGGCCATCTATCCCATCACGCCCTCCTCGGTGATGGCGGAGGAAGCCGAGGAATGGGCGGCGACAGGGCTTAAAAACATCTTCGGGCAGACGGTCCAGGTGCGCCAGCTCCAGTCCGAGGCGGGGGCCGCCGGGGCGGTGCACGGCTCACTGGCGGCCGGCGCCCTGACCAGCACCTTCACGGCCTCCCAGGGCCTGCTGCTCATGATCCCCAACATGTACAAAATATCCGGAGAGCTTCTGCCTGGCGTCTTCCACGTCTCGGCCAGGGCCCTGGCCACCAGCGCCCTCTCCATCTTCGGCGACCACCAGGACGTTATGGCCACCCGCCAGACCGGCTTCGCCCTCCTGGCCTCCTCCTCCGTTCAGGAAGTCATGGACCTGGCCCTGGTCGCCCACCTCTCGGCCATCGAAGGAAGCCTGCCCTTCCTGCACTTCTTCGACGGCTTCCGCACCTCGCACGAAGTGCAGAAAATAGAGGTGATAGACTACGAGGACATCAAAAAAATCGTCAACTGGGAAAAAATCAACGAATTCCGCCAAAGCGCCATGCATCCCGAACACCCGACCATGCGCGGCACGGCCCAGAACCCGGACATCTATTTCCAGACCCGCGAGGCGGTGAACGGCTATTACAAGGAACTGCCCGACATAGTCACAGGCCAGATGCAAAAGGTGGCCTCCATCACCGGACGCCATTACAAACTCTTCGACTACGTCGGCCACCCGGAAGCGGACCGGATAATCGTGGCCATGGGCTCGGGCTGCGAAGCCGCGGGCGAGACCGTGAAATACCTGAACGAACTGGGCGGGCGCGTCGGCCTCGTGAAAGTGCGCCTCTTCAGGCCCTTCTCCGCCGAACACCTGCTGAGGGCAGTGCCCGCTACCGTGCGCTCGGTGGCGGTCCTCGACCGCAACAAGGAACCGGGAAGCCTCGGCGAACCCCTGTACCTGGACGTCTGCACGGCCTTCTACGAAGCGGGACTCGACGCCTCCATAGTCGGCGGGCGCTACGGCCTGGGTTCCAAGGAGTTCACCCCCTCCATGGTCAAGGCCGTCTATGACAACCTGCTCTCAAAAGCGCCCAAAAACGGGTTCACCGTCGGCATCGAAGACGACGTCACCTTCAATTCCCTGCCTGTGGAAGAAGAAATCAACACCGTTCCGGAAGGCACGGTGCAGTGTAAATTCTTCGGTCTGGGCGCGGACGGCACGGTTGGCGCCAACAAGCAGGCCATCAAAATCATAGGGGACAACACCGATCTCTACGCTCAGGGCTATTTCGCCTACGATTCCAAGAAATCCGGCGGGTTCACCGTTTCCCACCTGCGCTTCGGCCACACCCAGATCACTTCCACCTACCTCCTGAAACAGGCCGACTACGTGGCCTGCCACAACCCGGCCTACGTGCATCTCTACGACATCCTCGAAGGGATCAAGGAAGGCGGGGTCTTCGTGCTGAACACGCACTGGACGGAAAAAGAACTGGACGCGGAACTGCCGGCGGCCATGCGCCGGACCATCGCCGCCCGCAACCTGAAATTCTACACGGTGGACGCCGTGAAGGTGGCCACGGAACTGGGACTGGGCGGACGCATCAACATGATCATGCAGACGGCCTTCTTCAGACTGGCCAAGGTCCTGCCTTTTGAGCAGGCCATCGCCCTGCTCAAGGATTCCATAAAAGACACCTACGGCGACAAGGGCGACAAGGTCGTGAATATGAACATCGAGGCCGTGGACAAGGCCGCCGGCGCCCTGCACGAGGTCAAGTATCCCAAAGCGTGGGCCGAGGCCAAAGACGGGGAAGCGCCCTGCGTATGCGGCGAGGACGAATTCATCCACGAGGTGGTCCGTCCCATCCTGGCCCAGAAGGGCGACACTCTGCCCGTATCCGCCTTCAGCGCCGACGGCATCTGGCCGCTCGGCACCTCCGCGCACGAGAAACGCGGCGTCGCCATAAACGTGCCGCGCTGGATCCCGGAAAACTGTATCCAGTGCAACCAGTGCTCCTTCGTCTGCCCGCACGCGGCCATCCGGCCCATGCTGGCCACCGAGGAGGAGCTGGCCGGCGCGCCCGCTTCCTTCGTCACCGTGAAGGCCAACCGCAAGGAGGCCAAAGACCTCAGATACCGCATGCAGGTCTATACCGACGACTGCCTGGGCTGCGGCTCCTGCGCCGAGACCTGCCCGGCGAAGACCAAGGCTCTGGAAATGCATCCGCAGGGAGGCGAAAAAGCGGTCCAGGCCGCCAATCTGGCCTTTGCCGAAGAAAACATCGGCGTCAAAGACGACCTCATCCCGCGCAACAGCCTGATCGGCTCCCAGTTCCAGCAGCCCCTGCTCGAATTCTCCGGGGCCTGCGCCGGCTGCGGCGAAACGCCCTACGTCAAGCTCATCACCCAGCTTTTCGGAGAACGGATGCTGGTGGCCAACGCCACCGGCTGCTCCTCCATCTGGGGGGCTTCCGCCCCTTCCATGCCCTACACCACCAGGGGCAAGGACGGCTGCGGACCGGCCTGGGGCAACTCCCTGTTTGAAGACGCGGCGGAATACGGCTACGGCATGAACATGGCCGTGATCCAGCGCCGGAACAAACTGGCCGCGCTGGTCGAAGAAGCCCTCAAGGGCACGCCGCCGGAAGAGATCAAAACCGCCCTGCAAGGCTGGCTGGACAACAAGGACGACGCCGAGCTTTCCAGAAAATACGGCGAGGATTTCCTGGACAACCTGAGCCACGAGGCCCTGGACGATTCCCCCCTGCTCGCGGAAATAACCGGCATGCAGGACATGTTCGGCAAAAAGTCCCTCTGGGTCTTCGGCGGCGACGGCTGGGCCTATGACATAGGCTACGGAGGACTGGACCACGTCCTGGCCTCCGGCGAGGACATCAATATCCTGGTGCTGGACACGGAAGTCTATTCCAACACCGGCGGACAGTCTTCCAAGGCCACGCCCCTGGGGTCCATCGCCAAGTTCGCGGCCTCCGGCAAGAAACTGCCCAAAAAGGACCTGGGGCAGATAGCCATGAGCTACGGCTACGTCTACGTGGCCTCCGTGTCCATGGGCGCGGACAAGAACCAGGTGGTCAAGGCCATGCTCGAGGCCGAATCCTACAAGGGCACTTCCCTGATCATCGCCTACGCCCCCTGCATCAACCAGGGCATCCGCAAGGGCATGGGCAAGAGCATGGAGGAAGGGAAAGAAGCCGTGAAGTCCGGCTACTGGCCCCTCTACCGCTATAACCCGGCCCTCGCCGAAGCGGGAAAGAACCCCCTGCAACTCGACTCCAAAGCTCCGGACGGCACGCTCCAGACCTTCCTGAGCGGGGAAAACCGCTATGCCCAGCTTGAGCGGCTCGACCCCGAGGAATCCAGGCGTCTGCGCGTCCTCCTGGAGAAAAACTACGCGGAACGCTACGCCAGACTGAAGCAACTGGCCGATTTGCCGCCGCTCTCCGAAGCGGTGGGGAAATAACGGCGTAACACCCGGGGAAAGCGCCATTCTCCCGTTTACGGCGCTTTCCCCGTATACGGCCATGCAGCGGCCGTTCGTACAAGGAGGCAGACGAAGACAACATTTTTCCCTTCGGCCGCAAAAAGGCCGGAGACGCCAGGGAGTAGTGAATATGCCAATCAATCCGGCTCTTGCGAAAGAATTTGAGAACGTCGTGGGCAAAGAACAGGTGTTCACGGAAGAGGCCGACCTGCAAAGTTATTCTTACGACGCAGCGGTTCTAGCCCCTGTCAGGCCCGCCATCGTGGCGGCCCCCACCACCCAGGAACAGCTTTGCAAAACCGTCAGGCTGGCCTATGAAAACGGTCTGCCCATCACCGTGCGCGGCTCCGGCACCAACCTCTCCGGATCCACCATCCCCCAAGGCAACGGGATCGTAATCCTGACCAACAGAGTGAACAAAATCCTGGAGATAAACGAGGAAGACCTCTACGCCGTGGTCGAGCCGGGGGTGATAACCGCCCAGTTCGCCGCCGCCGTCGCGGCCAAGGGACTCTTCTATCCCCCGGACCCCGGTTCCCAGTCCGTGTCCACCCTGGGCGGAAACATCGCCCACAACGCCGGAGGGCTGCGCGGCCTGAAATACGGCGTGACCAAAGACTACGTCATGGGCATGGAGGTTGTGGATTACAGAGGAGAACTGATCAAGACCGGTTCGCGTACGGTCAAATACGTCACCGGCTACAACATGGCGGCCCTGATGGCGGCTTCCGAAGGCACGCTGGGCGTCTTTTCCAATATCGTCGTCAAGCTCGTGCCTCCGCCCAAAGCCTCCAAAGCCTTACTCGCCGAGTTCGACGACGTGAACAAGGCCTCGGAGACCGTGGCGGGGATCATCGCCAGCCACGTGGTGCCCTGTACCCTGGAATTCCTCGACAACAACTGTATCCGCTATGTGGAGGCGGACACCAAGGCCGGATTGCCCGTCGACGCGGCCGCCCTGCTGCTGATTGAAGTGGACGGCGGCCACACGCAGCTTGTGGAGGAAGACGCCGACAAGGTCATGGGCGTCTGCCGCAAATGCGGCAGCACGAACATCCGCGTGGCCCAGAACGCCGAAGAAAAGTTCAAGATATGGGAGGCGCGCCGGAACGCTCTTCCCGCCCTTGCCAGGGCAAAACCGACCACCGTGCTGGAAGACGCCACCGTGCCGCGTTCGCAGGTCCCGGCCATGGTCGCCGCGGTCAACGCCATAGCCAAAAAATACAATCTTGAGGTCGGCACCTTCGGTCACGCCGGCGACGGAAACCTGCACCCAACCATACTCTGCGACAGGCGCGACAAGGAAGAGTTCGCGCGCGTCGAGGCGGCCGTGGACGAGATCTTCGACGTGGCCTTGAGTCTCAAGGGCACCCTCTCCGGAGAACACGGCATCGGCAAGGCCAAGGCCAAATGGATGGAAAAGGAAACCAACCGCGCCACCATAGAGTTCAACAAGAACCTGCGCCTGGCCCTTGACCCGAAAATGCTCTTCAATGCCGGCAACAAGTTTGTGTAGGAGGCCGCGATGTCCGAACACACACCCACTCAACTGCCGATCACCCCGGAGCTTCAGTCCCTGGCGGCAAGGCTTCTGAAACTGGACGACCTTCTGATATCCTGTATGCGTTGCGGGTTCTGCCTGGCCACTTGTCCGGTTTACGGGGCGACCATGAAAGAAGCCGACGCCACCAGGGGCAAGATCGCCCTGCTGGAATACCTGTCCCACCACATGACCAACGACGCGGAAGCGGTTTACGACAAGCTGGGCCGGTGTCTGCTCTGCGGCTCCTGCCAGACTACGTGCCCTTCCGGTGTCAGGATTATGGACATCTTCCTCCACGCACGCGGCATAGTGCGTGATTACCTTGGTTTAAGCTCCACGGAAAAATTCATTTTCCGCGGACTGCTCGCCCGACCCGGGCTTTTCAACGCCCTGCTCGGCATCTCAGCGAAATTCCAGGGCCTTTTCGTGAAGGAGGCGGATGCCGCCCTGGGCACGAGCAAAGCGCCCATGTTCAGTTCCTTTATCGGCGAGCGGCACTTTCCCCGTCTGGCCTCGGAACCCTTCCACTCCAAAACCCCCTCCCTGGACGAGGCGGCCGGGTCTTCCGGGCTGCGCGTGGCCTTTTTCCCCGGCTGCGTGACCGACAAGATCTTCCCCTCAGTGGCCGATGCGACGCTCAAAATCCTGCGCAAGCACGGGGTTGGGGTCTTTTTGCCCGACAACCTGGCCTGTTGCGGCATCCCCGCGCTCTCCGGGGGCGACATATCCGCCTGTCAGACCATGATCAGACACAACCTCAACCTTCTGAGGCCGGGAAAGTTCGACTATCTGATCACGCCCTGCGCGACCTGCGCTTCGACCATAAAGGAATACTGGCCGAAGGTGAGCGAGGGTTTCGCCCCGGCGGACCAGGAGCTGATCCGTTCGCTTCACGACAAAACCACGGACATTACCGCCTTCCTCACCGACGTGCTCAAAGTCAGCCTGCCGGTCCGGGAAGGGGGAGGAAAGCGCGTGACCTACCACGATTCCTGTCACCTGAGAAAATCTCTGGGGGTGTTCAGCCAGCCGCGCGCAATCCTCAAAAGCCTGCCGGGTTTCGAATATGTGGAGATGGCGGAGGCGGACCGCTGTTGCGGCAGCGGGGGCAGCTTCACGCTCAAGCACTACGACCTGTCGAAGAACATAGGACAACGCAAGCGGGACAACATCGCGGCCGTGAAGCCGGATACCGTGGCCGCCGCCTGTCCGGCCTGCATGATGCAGCTTATGGACATGCTCTCGCAAAACGGCGATGCCATGAAGGTGCGGCATGTGGCGGAAATGTACGCGGAGACGCTGTAATTCCGACCTCAAATAAAATGTCCCGTTTTATTTGGGCAACCGCAGGCGGGCAAAGCCCGCCTGCTCCTTGTAAAACCGGCGGATTTGGCGCCTGCTCCGGCAGGCGCAAGTCCGTTTGCGGATACAAATTGCAATTTCCATCCGCAAGCGGCGCGGCGGGATGTCGCGCCGGAATACGAAGCATTTCGGGCGGCTGCGGCAAAGGCGCGCTTTTGCCGAGTGCCCGGCATTGACCAAAACAGGATTTTGCGCTATTTGCCTTGCCTCGGTTCAGAGCATTTTATCATTGCAAATATCTGTTCCGATGAAATGCTCAGGCGGTACGAAGCGTTGCTTCGCACCGCCCGCGAGATGGCGCAGGCGGGCTTTGCCCGCCGTCAAGCGACAATCTCAAGCGTAAAATACTGTAGGGACGTTAACTCAGTAGGTAGAGTATCTGCCTTTTAAGCAGAGAGTCGCAGGTTCGATCCCCGCACGTCCCACCAATAAAACAAGCGGTTACGAGACAAAATCGTAGCCGCTTTCTTCATAGCGGTACCAGAGCAATTTCAAAGTGAAATTGCCTTGGCGGCCGCGTATAGGGGATCACCGAAGATGAGAATACGGGAAACGCTGGATCGCATCGGGCGAATACGCTACGAAAGCAGGACTGGCGCGGGCTACCCGCCGAGCGCCCCGGCTAAAACGCGCGCCACAAAGAGTTGAGAACAGAGGCCAATTTTTCGCCATTTTCAAAGCAAATTTTCACGCAAGTTGAGAATTGAGTGCGATTTTTTACGCCGTTCCGCCATGATTAGGGGGCATTTTCCGATAAACAGTGTTTACAGAGAGGTAAAAATATCTTATTTCTCGCTGAAGTGAGGAAAGTCCCATGACCGCCGCAGCTGCCGAAATCCAAACCAGGAACCTTGATACCTGCCTTGCCATGCTCCGGACCTTGGATCTCATGGCGTCCAGGCCGCTTATCGTCTGGCGTTGCCTTTGTATTCGCATACGCATGCGTATTCTTATCAGCGACATCCGCAGCATAAATTTTGCCGGTGAGGGAGGCAGGGCACATCTGCGGCAAGTGCATGCGGGATGCGCAGAACTCAATCGGCAATGCGTTTCCCTGGATGGCCGGCTCGACCGGCTTTCCTCCTGGTTGCTGGCGGAGCCTTTCGCTCGGCTGGCGGACCTTTGCGAAGACCTTGACCTAGCCGTGGACGACGAGGCACATGACCTGATCAGGAAGATTGCGGCGGCGATCGCGTGAAGCTGAAAAGCACCGCCGCTTTTAACCGCACACTTGCCGAACTCCTGGATGCCTACCCTCTGGCCGAAAAATGCGTGAGCGATCATCTGGACAATCTTCCCGCCATATACGGACGGGGGGATCGTTGCCCCGGCTATGGAGCCGATCTGGAAGTGCGCAAGATGCGTATCCCCGTGGCTCCATATCGTTTTTCCTCCCGATCGGGGCTTCGCCTGTTGGTACTCGTCCTGCGCGAACAGGAAATTTTGGTGCCGTTGGCTATTTACAAAAAAGGACAATTCAAAAAGGAAACGGATGCAGTCGCTTGGATAAAAGGTAAACTGAGAGAACTGTTGCAGGAACTCCACACTGGACGCTGACACGCAAGCCCCGCCCGCCGGGACTTTTTTATCTGAATCTTTGGCTGTTTACACAGGTTAAAAAGCGGCGTAATTTGGAGTAAATTACAGGAGTCGTTTAGCAGGCATATTACTTGGTCAAGTCCATACTCATGGGCACAGTCGCCCCGGAGCGAGTGGTCATCAGGGATGCCGTCAATCTCTGCAACATCCTGCTGGACGACAGCATCCGCAAGCCGCTTGTCCGGTTGTACTTCAACAACCCGGATAAGATGCGCATAGAGCTGATCGGGGAGAACAAGGCCAAAACCACCCACGACATAACCAAAGTCGAAGATATTCTGACCCATGCCGAGGCCGTCAGGGCCACAGCCAAAATGTACGATGCTGGCAAGGAATAACTCCGCCTCGCTCCCTCGTCTGCCCTTCACCACCCGTCCGCCTTTTTCGCCCCGCCTCAGACAGGGCTTTTTTCGGGAAAAACAGGTTGCTCTCTGTCATTCTGAACGGAGCGAAGCGCAGTGAAGAATCTATCTTGCTGTTTTCGGCCTTTATCTCTCATCCTCTGCCCCGCCCTCGGAAAAGCGGGAGGACCGGCTAAAAAACCGGTAACAAAACACCAGTTTTTGGGACCGAAACAGATAACGCATTGAAAATACTAACTCTGTAAAAAAAGAAACTGGTATCTGATGCCACTTGGATCAACGGCCCAAAATTGGACCGTTGAAAATTACGTGGCCATCTTGCCGCCTTCGGCCTTTATCCCTCCCTCTCTCCCCGCCCTTCGGCGGGTCTTTTTCTTTCCCCGACAAAATACGAAGATGGATTCTTCGCTTCGCTCAGAATGACCCTTCCCCGTAGCGCCCAACTGTCATGCTGATCGTAGCGAAGCATCCATTAATGGATGCGTTCCGGGCCGACCTTGCCGATGGGCGTGGAGAGGAAAACCTGCGGGGGCCGAGAGGTCCCTTTTCTATTACACAATGCGTAACGTAGTTTCAGAGAAGTCCAGAAAAATCCCGACTGGTCCCGGCTAGTCCCGGTATTTATCCCGTTCCGCTTGTCTGGTTTTTCCTGTTCCCGATCACTTTGCCGCGAGATTGTCGCAAGGCGAACTTGCTTAGCCGTTATGCGACAATCTCAAGCGTGAATCGCTCTATATATTCGTTCATTCTCGGACGTGTCGTCAGCAAATGGAAATGTCCTGATTTAGAGCAAACGATGTGTCTGTTGTGGTCAGAGTAGAGAGGGTTCAAATATGCAAAACCAGCGGCGTGTATTGCGAAAGTACGTTATCGCCGGTAATCAGCCGCATGGGTTCGGCTATTGCCTGAGCCACCAGCATATGATCAAAGGGGTCGTTGTGATGCCTGGGTATCGTCGCCAGCATTTCCGCATGAGAGCCGAGAAGCGGCAATTCCCGAAAACCGCTTTCCATCGCCGTCGCGCGAAGCTCCGGCAGACTGGCCTTCAATTTGCCTGTGCGCGTTTTTATGGCGATTTCCCACCAGGATACGGTGCTGACAAAGACTTCGTTCTCGTCGTCAAGCAGTAATTCCCTCACTGGGGCGATGCGCGGCGCATTGGTCAGCGCCCAGAGCAACGCGTTGGTGTCCAGCAGTATCCTCATTCCGCGTTTCCTTCAAAAGACGCCAGGATCTCCGGAGGCAAAGGCGCGTCAAAGTCGTCCGGAACCGTCAGTTTGCCCTCCAGAAGCCCAAGGCGTTTTTTCGGCCTGGCGCTTGCAGCCGAGGTAAGCACCGCTTCCGCCCGGCCATAACTGCCGATAAAAATGGTTTCACCCCTGGAAGCGCGTTTGACCAGTTGCGACAAAGAACTTTTGGCTTGGTGCATGGGCACGATAGTCGTTGACATGTCCGTCTCCTCTTTCTTGTACGGACTTAGCCAGGACGTAGCCCGAAGTCAAGGAGCACCCCATGCCGGGTCAGGGCGGAACGATAGAGCATTTTACGCTTGAAATGATGGGATGAAATGGAATCCGCGACAGGATGTCACGGCGAAATGCGAAGCATTTATCTCCTTGATTATAGGGAACCTCTATAAATCGTCTTTTTGCCCCCTGGCGGCGTCAGGCTCCTTTCGCCAACGGGTCGAATATGTTAAATATACTCCCCATTGTCGAAACTCGCCTTCCTTGCCAGGAAACAAAAATCCCGGTTTGTAGAGGTTTCCTTAAACAAATCTGATCTTTTGCAAGACATAATCCGGAGAAACGATTTTC
>JAITRF010000143.1 GCA_031288535.1 Desulfovibrio sp.
CCGCCGCCGATCTACGCCGATCTGCACCCGAAAATTCTTGAGCACATGAAGGCCGAGGAGTTCGACAAATCTCTGGAACTTGCGGATCTGCTGCTGGAAAAGGCGGAGATCACCCCGGATCAGCGTGAGGATTTGCTGCACATCCGCTCGGAGTCTCTTTTTGCCCTGTACAAGGACGATATCCCCGGACATTTTACGGAAATAGCCGACGCGGCGCAGAAAGCCATAAGCTATAATCCCGGATCGCGGCGCAATTCCGCGGAACTGCTGCGCTTGGGCTACATGAATCTGCGCCTGAACAATTTCCCCGAGGCGGAGGCCAATTTCCGCTTGCTGCGCAGCCGTTTCCCGGACGGGGACAACGTGGCGCTCAGTTACTATTATCAGGGCGATTATTTCTACGGCAGGGGCGAACTGCAAAAGGCGGCGGACCAGTTCCAGCATCTGATCGAAACCTATCCGAACAGCCGCTACACGCGGGAGTCCGCCCTGGGGCTTGCGCGCTCCTTCTACCGCATGGGCTATTACGATCAGGCCTACAACGTGGTGGACTACATCCAGCGCCGCTGGGGGCGTTTCTACATAGAATACCCGCCGTTCCTGAACATGCTCGGGGATCTGGCCTTTCGCCTGGGCAGGCGGGACGAGGCGCTCAACCATTACTGGCTGTATATAAATCTTGAGCCGCGCGGGGAGGAGGCGGACATCGTCATGACCCGCATCGGCGACATCTATACCCAAATGCGCGAGAAAAAGTCGGCCCGCGCCGTCTACCTGGAAAGCGCCGCGCGGTTCCCGGACAAGGACGGCGGGCTGGTGGCCATGATGCGCATGGCGGAAGAGGGCATCAACGACACTCCCACCATTACCGGGATGTTTTCCGTGTTCGACGGGCCGTTCAAGGTCGGCCCGCTTGAAGTTTACCGGAACATTATCGAAAAGCATCCGCAAAGTTCCCTTGCCCCCCTGGCCGAGATTAAGCTTGCCCTCTGGCATCTCTGGGACAAGGATTATATCGCCGCCCTGGACGTTCTGAGCGCGTTCATGGAAAAACACCCGAATCACGAACTGGCGCCCAGGGCCAGGGAGATAGCCGCGCAGACCTTTGCCGTGCTGGCGGACGAAGGGGTGCGGGACGAGCGTTACCAACGCATGTTGGAGATCTGGGAACGCTATGCCATCGTACGCACCGAACCGGCCGACATGACCCCGGAAAGCCGCATTTCCCTTGCCGCGAGCTACAGGCAGCAGGGCAAGCCGGACGAGGCCCTGCGCATGCTCGAGCCCTTTTTCCTGGGCAACTGGGTAGCCGGTTATTCGGAAATGGCGCTCAGCCTTGTGCTCGGCATCTATCTCGAATACGAGCAGTGGCCTTCGATACGGGAAGTGGCCAAACGCGTGGAAGCCTGGAACATGTCCCCGGCGTCCAGGCAACAGTTGGATTACTCCCTGGCCCTGGCGGCGGAGAACCTGAGCGAGCCGGAGACAGCCGCCCCAATCTGGCAGACCCTGTATGATTCCGGGATGCTTTCTCCAGCGCAGCTGACCTATGCGGCTTATTTCCTGGCCATGGGCGCGGAGCGGCAAAAACAGCTTGAGAGGGCTTATCACCTGGGGATTGAGTCCTTAAGCGGCCTGCGCATCCTGGCGGAGCGCTCCGCGAACCCGGCGGATCTCGCCAAACTCCGCACCCAGCTCGCCTCCCTGCTGGACGTCACGGAAAGCGCCGGCCGTCTGAAGGAGGCTCTGGATTTCGCCGGACAATACCTGGAGGCCCTGCCGGAAAACGACCCCGAGCGCCCGGGCGTGCGCTACCGCATGGCGCGCATCTACAAGAACCAGGGGGATGCGGATACCTGGAAGAGCATCCTGGGCGAGATAGCCGCCCAAGCTCCGGATTCGGTTTATGGCAAAATAGCCGCCTCGGAGTTAAAAGCCGCCGCCATAGCCGAGGATGCGGCGAGGTATTCGCCGACCGGAAGAATTTAGGGAACCTCAAACCGTCTCCCCTGGCGGCGTCAGGCTCCTTTCGCCAACGGGTCGAATATGTTGAACTCCCCCTTGTCGAAACTCGCCTTCCTTGCCGGGAAACAAAAATCCTGGTTTGCAGGGGTTCCCTTTAGAGCGATTTCACTCTGGCACGCTACGAAAAATCAAGGCCGGCTTCAAGCATTTTGAAATAGAGGGCGCGGCTGATCCAGGCGTCGGTCGCCGCATAGCGGATTTGTTTGATGGACAGGCCCCGTTTGCCCCAGTCCGAGCAGTGTTCGATCTTGGAGATGCGCAGGCCGAGAAAAAGCGCGGCCAGACCGCGCAGGCCGTGGGCTTCGACGTTGTTGCGCCGCGCCACTTCGCCGAGGTCCACCACAGCGCCGGGAGAAAAGGGAAACACCGCCTGCAGGAAACGCATATCGTCGTGCACGGCCACCCCGGTCTTGACCACGGCCGGATTTCCCAGCAGAGCGGCGAGTTCAGGGTCCGGCGGGCGCCATTTGAAGTGGAACAGGAAGACCTCGTCCTCCAGGGCAAGCTGGATCAGGCTGGGATTGTTGGATTGTCCCTTGCGGAAGCTGGGAGGGGTTTCCGTGTCGAAGCCGAGCGCCGCTCCGGAATTCAAGCGTTCCAAGGCCCGGTTCAGTTCCTGGTCGGTGTGTACCAGGCTGACCTTGCCTTCATAACGGAAAAGGGGCAGGGCGTTTATCGCCTCACGGCTGAGGCGCGCCTTCGCTTGGCCCCGCCCGCCGCCATGAGAACCTTGCCCTGTTTCAGGGAGCATGATCGCCGCGTATCCTTCGTTGACGTTCCCTCCCGTCTGTTATCCGTAAGGGCGCGGCAAGTCAAGGCAAAAAAAGCGGTTCGACCTCAGTTGGCGGATCCCTTTGCGACCACTTTTTGAAACGGATCGAGGCAAGCCCGGTAAAGGAAGGTTCGGTATCCATCCAGACGGCGGTCCTCCAGGCACAGACGGTTGCATAGGCATCTTTTCCGGAGACTACATGCTCCTGCACTAGCGTCCCAACGTTTGAGCTAAAATAACTTATAATACCGTAGAACTATTCATAAAAAATGAATTTTTTGACATGATCGATTTCAACTTCTTCTCCATATTGCAGCGGAGGTCTTCCGCGCTCGAAAATCGACCTTACGGCGAAATATCGGCCCAATGCACGCCCAAAAAGGGCATCTCTATAGACAAGTCCGAAAAAATTGTATCATTTGCGCTGGCAGGTTGCACGATTCTTCAATTGAATCAAGCAACACCTCAGAATCGAAACATTTTTTTCTGCGTAACTAAAACACTGCCAGAACGCAGATGCCCGAAAGAAGCTTGGCATCAAAGCAGGGCTCTACACATTTTTGGACATGGTCAACGTGCATATTTATGATAATACTCTATTATTACAGCTAGTTGATATGAACAAGTTGAATAATAATTACAGAAATGTAGTATCAGCAACATTTAACAGACTAAGTTTATTGGATTAAATGTTGGGACACTAGTGAACTTTTTTGCAAAAGTTTTCCAAGATGTTGTGAAAATTTAGCGAGTTCGCGGAGTCTTATTCCCAGAAATATTGCGCTCCTGAAACCTTTGTTATGCATAATGCCAATTCCAGATAAAAATTGCTTCAATTTTATCTGGAATTGGCATCGCGCCTGCCAAACAGGCGCCAAAACCGCAGGTTTTGTGAGGAGCGGGCGGGCTTTTGCCCGCCTGCG
>JAITRF010000147.1 GCA_031288535.1 Desulfovibrio sp.
GCGCAGTTCCAGGTGTCAGGGCCGCAGCAGACGGAATGCACGCCGGGATCGCCGATGCGCAACACTTTTTGGCCGTTGACGGAAATATCGGGCGAGCCGGCGGTTGCCGGGCCGGTGACGCCGTGCGGGCAGCGGTTGTTACCGTGGGAATCGCCGGGGCAGTGGGCGTTGTCGGTCACTCGGGATACGGGGGGCATGTCTTTTCCTTTTCGGATTTTGCTGGAACATGAGTTCGGAAGTGACCCGCAACGCCTATTCCGCCTGAGCTTCGTCCTGTTTGGTTTCGCCAGGAGAACATTGCGACTGCCGTAACAGGGGTGGTCTGACGCTTGAACGGGACAGAGCAGCACCGGAATACACCGGGATCAATGGTTAGCAGTCGGCGTTATGGAATCAAAACTTATCGTTTGAATTACATCCGGTCTTTCCTGGCCGATCTCGACCAATATGGCATAGTCGCCCATTTGATGCCGATATACATAACGTTCTTTGATGGAGCGGCCAGTCGGCGCAGAATAAAGCGAAAAAGATCCTATACTGGTGTTGGCATCTCTCAACAGCAGATCATGACCAGCAAGATCAAATAGTATCAGTGTTCCCGATCTCTTATCGCCTCTTAGAATTCGCAACTCGACACGCTCCGCAATAACTCCGTCGCTGAACGAAACCGGTGAGCATTCATAATACCTCGTGGCTTCCGATGGCTCCCAACCAACTATCTGCAGACCCGATGCTTCAACATCTTCTTTCGTTATTGGAAATTTATTGCGTAACATGTGAAAAAAATCAAATGCACTCATAGGGATTGTATTCATATCCACATATCTCCACTTTTTTTCATATAAAGTTTCAGATAATACAGCATGGTCATTATGGCGTCGAGCCTGATGCCGGTGGTATGCCCAGGTTTCGAGCTTGTATTCTGTGATATGCGTCATAGTTAATAGAAGGGTTAGTAGAAGGACGTTCATTTTAAGCCTCCTGTTGCGCTATGTATATAGAGGCCATAATGGCATACTTATTAAATAATATCAAGGTATTATGCTATTTTTTTATGCAATAATCTTATAATTGATAACATGCGATAAGCAGATTCAAGGAGCCATAGAAAAAGCCCCTAAGGAGCAAGGCGGCTTTGCCGCCGCCGCGAATCTCAAAGGCGTGCAGCATATTGCCTCCCCGCCTTTGCGGGGTTATTGTCGCCGGATACGGCAACTTTATAGCATTTTGCGCTTGAGATTGTCGCTTGACGGCGGGCGCGGCCCGCCTGCGCCAATCTCGCGGACGGGGTTACTCTTCGCTTCACACCGCCAGAAAATTTTATCGGAAAGATACTTTCAATGACAAAATGCTCTAAATGTCAGCGCGCTCCGCGGAGATTTGCCGCGCAGGGAGGACTTATGCGGGCCTTTACCTTCTCACTGCCTGTCCTGGTCGTTTCGGCCGTCATGCTCCTGTCCGCCTGCGCGGACAAGCGCAGCAGCTTTTCGGACGGAGAGTTGCGCAACGTGGAAGCCATCCGCACGGGCAAAGTGCTGGACGTGTCCGACGTGGTGGTCAGGGAGGAAAAATCCCTGCTCCCGGCCGTGCTGGGCGGCGTTGCGGGCGGACTGCTCGGCAGCCACTTCGGCACCGGCACGGGCAGGGAAATCCTGGGCCTGGCCGGCGCGGCCCTAGGCGCCCACATAGGCTACCAGGACGATTCCAGCCACCGCATCTACAAGGCCATGCAACTCACCATCGAACTGGATTCCGGGGCGACCATAGTCGTGGTCCAGGGGTACACGGAATATTTTACGCGCAAGGACAGGGTGCGCGTCATCGGCCTCGGCGAAGGCAGGGTGGCGGTGCAGCTCGAATGAACGGGGAGAACCGTGTCCCGCAGCATTTACGCTTGACGCCGAGCCGGCAGGGAGCAACACCGGCCGCGGGTAAAGCCGGCTCGCGCCGATCTCGCGGGCGCCGCCGCCGGAGCGTTTCATCAGGACAGATATTTTCAATGACCGAACGCCCTAATCCCGCCGCGCCCCCCTGTCTCCCTCCTCTTCCCACAAAGCCGCGGGTATGCCCTCCTCGGGCAGCAGCACCGGGATGGACTCGCGGATGGGATAGACCAGGGCGCAAGGCGCGCACGACAGCCCGCTCTCCGTCCCCCGGCTCACCTCCTCAAGAGAGGAACGGCAGCGGGGACAAGCCAGAATGGCGAGAAACTCTTTATCCATTCGTCCGTTTCCTCCCATGCCCGAAGCTTTCGTAGATCTGCACACGCACAGCCTCGCCTCGGACGGCACCGACAGCCCGGCCGACCTTGTCCGGAAGGCGGCGGCTCTGGGTTTGTCCGCCCTGGCTCTTACGGACCACGACACCCTTGCCGGCCTCGCGCAGGCCGCGGCGGAAGCGGAAAAAGCCGGGCCGGAATTCGTGCCGGGGGTGGAAATAGCCGTGAAATACGGAGCGGGCGAACTGCACCTGCTCGGCCTTTTCGTAAACCCCAATTCTCCGGGACTTACCTCGGCCCTGGCCGAAATCCGCGCCGGACGCGAGGGACGCAACCGGGCCATTCTGGATAAACTCAAAACCCTGGGACTGCCTCTCACGATGGAGGAGGTGCGCGCGCTGGCGGGCGGACAGACCGTGGGCCGACCGCATATCGCCCTGGCCATGCTCGGCCGGGGCTACGTCCGAAGCTGGCGCGAGGCCTTTGACCGCTATCTGGGCGCGGGACGCGCGGCCTTCGTCCCGCGGGAGCTGCCGACTCCGGCCGCAGGGATAGAACTGATCAGGAACGAGGGGGCGATAGCCGTTCTCGCCCATCCTTTCCTCTCTCCCGCAATGTCCGCGCCGGGTCTGGACGAACTCCTCTCCAGACTGCGTTCGGACGGCCTCCAGGCCTTGGAAGCCTGGCACAGCGCCCATAACTCCGAAAAAATCCGGATCTGCCGCGACCTGGCCCGCAAACACGGCCTGCTCGCAAGCGGCGGCTCCGATTACCACGGACGCAACAAAAAAGACGCGCCTCTGGGCGGCGGGGAAGAGCGCGTGCCCTATGCCGTGCTGGAGGCGCTCAAAAACTTTTCGGCCAAATCCGGACAGGGCGGGTAATTCCAATCCCAGATAAAAAGTGCAGCATTTATCTGGAATTGGAATCGCGCCTGCCCAGGCAGTCGCCAAAACCGTAGGTTTTTAAGGAGCGGGCGGGCTTTTGCCTGCCTCGGCTCTCCAAATAAAATGGGACATTTTATTTGGAATCCGAATAAATGCGACGCCGGGCGCAGACCAATCCGCGCCCGGCATCGGACAAATTACCATTTGCTCGTATCAAGCTGCTTTTCGCTCTTGGACACAAGCACCGCCCCCACCAGGTCGCCGGTGACGTTCAGGCAGGTGCGGCCCATGTCCAAGAGGGCGTCGATGCCCAGGATCATGGCATAGCAGGCGGCAACGGCAGAACCCGCGGTAACGGGCAGTCCCACTCCTTCCAGAACCATGAGCATCATGATCGCCCCGGCGCCCGGCACCCCGGCCGCGCCGATGGACCCCAGAGTGGCGAGGATCGTCAGCATGGCCATGTGTTCTCCGGTCAGGGGCTGGCCCACGGCATTGCCGATAAAGATGGCGCAGATCGCCAGATAGACCGCCGTGCCGTCCATGTTCACCGTGGCCCCGATGGGCAGGGAAAAGGAGGATACGGAACGCGGCACGCCCATGTTCTCCTCGGTCACGCGCAGGGAAATGGGCAGGGTGGCGTTGGACGACCGCGTCACAAAGGCCGTGATCGAGGCCTCCCACGCGCCGCGCACGAATTTGGCGAAGCCCAGCTTGTTCAGGGTCAGCAGTCCGCCGTAAACCAGGAGCACATGGATCGCAAAGCCGACATAGCAGAGGAAGGTGACAAAAACCAGGGGGCCGATGACCTTGGCGCCCTGCTGGGCGAAGACCATGGCAATCAGCACGAAGACGCCCACCGGGGCATACTGCATGATCCCGTGAACGAGCAGGTACATGGTCTCGGCGGCCGTCTGGCAGATGTCGAAAAGTCGGGACGCGCCCGCCGCCAAAGCCTCATTTTTGGATTCCCTCAAGACCGAAAGGGCGATGCCGAAGATCAGTGCGAAGAAAATAATGGGCAGCACATCGCCTTTGGCCAAAGATTCCATGGGGTTGTTGGGCACAATGTTCAGCAGCACCTGGCTGAAGGGGGGCGGGGTGGCGGTTTTGCCCTGCACGGCCGCGTTCCCGGCTATGTTCAGACCGTCGCCCGGCCCGAAGACCGTGGCCAGAATCAGGCCGATAGCCACGGCGGCCGCGGTGGTGGCCAGATAATAGATAAAAATCTTGACGCCCACCCGGCCGAGCTGCTGGACGGTGATGCTCGCCGCGCCGACAATCAGGGAAAAGAAGATCACCGGGACCACGATCATGCGCAGCAGACGCACGAAGAGATCCCCGAAAAATCTGGTGTAGGCGACAAAAGGTCCGGCGAGGTCGGGCGAAAAGGCCAGAAACATCCCGACCACGGCGCCGAGCATCAGGCCGATCAGAATGCGCAACAACAGATTCGTGCCGAAATACCAACTCATAAAGCCGCTTTTCTTCTCCTCTTGCGCTGCCATTTCCACCTCCTCAACGGTAATTTGTCCGGGCAAGGCGCCCGCGCGCATCTCACGCACACGCTATACACCCGAAGCCTGGAAAACCGCAAGTCCGCCGCGCCTCGGCCTGCCCGCTCTATAGAGCGTTTTACGCTTGAAATGCTTGCCTGACGGCGGGCAAAGCCCGCCTGCAAGCATTTCGCGGCAGGGATTTGCAGACAAATCCCTGCGAAGCGGTTCGTCTTTTCAAAGTCGAACTGCTCTAATCAGGCGCGGCATCCGCTTCCGGCAAGGCCACTTCCAAAACCAGCAGCATCTTCCGCTTTACCCCGGTATTGGCGAAGGAACGCCGGAAGGCGTCCAGTCCGGCGGGACCGCACAAATCGCGTCTGCCGGAGGTTTTCCCCCTCCCGGTCGTCTGGTAGAGCCAGGCCCGGCCCCCGGCGTCCGGCAAAATCAAGCCCACATGATAGTGGGAAAGGCTCTGGCCCGCCCTGCGCCCTTCGGCGCTCAGGCTGACCAGATAGAAAAACCCCGGGCGCAAGCGCCCGCAAAGCTCTTCCAACCCGCCTTTTTCGTGGATGTCGAAGCCGCGCGGGGAAAGTCCGTCGCCCGCGGCCGGATCGGCCCTCAATCCTCCGGGCAGGAGCAGGGCGCGGGGTTGGCCTTCGGAGACATTCAAAATCAGATCCCAGCCGAAGTCCCAGTCTTCCCCGAGTTTCGCGCCGGGGCCGCTGTCGCCCAGGCGGTCGCGCGCGGCCTCGCCCAGAGTGATGTTCTTTCGCAGCAAAAAGCGCGAAATCCCGAGCACCAGCCCGCTGCAATTAAGACCGGGAGAACTGAAGCGGCGCCCGGGGGCGGCGAAAAGGGTGAAAAAGCCGTTTTCGTCCACGGCCCCGTCCCGGCGGTAGGGAATGCCCAGAAAAGCGCGGGCCGCCGCCTGCGCGTCTCCCGCCTCCCGCAGCGCGTCCAGTCCAGCCGGCAGGGGAAGGGACCGGGCCGGAGAAGACAAAAACAGCAGGGCCGCCAGCAACAGCCAAAGTCCGGGTCGCCTCTCAAAGCGGCAGTTTGTCATCAGGGTGCCCCTTGGCGACCGCACCTATCAGCCGGCCGACGCGCGGCTCGTTTTCCGGGCGCACGTAGTCCGGCGCGTCCGGACCCAGACGCGGCCGGCTCCCGTCATGCCCCTCCCGGCCGATATAATTGCTTATGTCCTCTTCAGAGCCGACCAGACCCAGATAGCGCAGCACCGCTTCAGGCAGGGCGCCGGCATCCGGCGGCAAGGCGGCGGGCGCGTTTTCGCGCTCGATGCCCGTCCCCAGATAGGCCGCGTTGTGGGCCAGGGCCGCTTCCAGGTATTCCACCTGACGGCGCGCCTTGTACAAGGCCTCGAGCAGCTCGTGGTGTATCTTTTCCCGCTCGCTCAAACTCATTTTCCGTCTCTCGTTCGGATTCCAAATAAAATGTCCCATTTTATCCGGAGAGCCGCAGGCAGAGCCCGCCCACTCCTTGCAAAACCTACGGTTTTCGCGCCTGCCTGGGCAGGCCGATTCCAGTTCCGGAAAAAAAATTGAAGCATTTATCCGAAATTGGAATCAAGGAACCTCTACAAACCAGGATTTTTGTTTCCTGACAAGGAAGGCGCGTTTCGACAAGGGGGAGTATATTCAGCATATTCGACCCGTTGGAGAAAGGAGCCTG
Source organism: Desulfovibrio sp. (assembly GCA_031288535.1). Taxonomy (GTDB): domain Bacteria; phylum Desulfobacterota; class Desulfovibrionia; order Desulfovibrionales; family Desulfovibrionaceae; genus Frigididesulfovibrio. The sequence continues at coordinate 6,294 of JAITRF010000147.1, forward strand.
ACGCCGCCAGGGGAGACGGTTTATAGAGGTTCCCATCAGTAAGTGCTCGGCCTCTTCAGCAGTGCCTCGCAATGCCCGCCTTCGGCGGCATGTTCCAAAATCCGGCCCGAAACGTCAACCGTCAGGCGGATGCGGCAATAGCGCTTTTCCAGGTGTTCCGGCGCCCACTCGGTATATTCGTAAAAGTCGATGAACCCGTCGGAGTCTTTGAAATAGACGCGGATCGTGACCCATTGCCCAGGCACGTCCGCCACGTCGTCCAAAAGCCACACGTTCACGATCGCTCCGTCCGGGCGCTTTTCCACGCGCTGCGGCGCGCCGAGATAGCTTTCCGCCACAGACATGTTCCCCAGGTGCGGCAAAAGCCTCTCCACCGGAGTGGAGGCGCATCCGGCCGCAAGGGCGGCGCTCAAAAGCGCCGTGTACAGCAGCTTTTTCACCTCATCCCTCCAAAACCGACGTTCCCGCCGCCCGCGGGCAGGGCAAGCCGCCCCGAAGCGTTTATTCCTGAGGCGCTTGATGGAACGGTTTGAGATTGAAGCGCATAAGCCGCCCGCCCTATTCACTCCTCCTGCCCGCCGCGCCCCCCGTCCTGGCTCTTGCCGGAGCGGGAGGCTGGGGTTTCTGCTTTGCCAGCGAACCGAGGCGTATTTCTATGACCTTGGAATTCGGATAGGCGCGCATGATGCTCTCAAGGAGCCTGCGCGCCTCGGCCGGGCGGTTCTGCTGCTCCACCACCTCGGAGAGCATGAAAATTCCGGCCGTGCGGCGGTCTTCGGACAGACCCTCGAGCGTCAGCATGTTCTGCAGGGCCGCCTCGGCTGCGGCCGGGTCTTCGAGGAGCGTCTGGGTTTGCGCGAGGGCGTAGTAACAGTCCGCCGTCCGATCCGCGCCTGCCTTCAGTTGCAGGCAGTGTTCCAGAACCTCGGCCGCCGGCCTGAATTCCAGGCGGCGCAGGAACCCGTACGCCATTTCCCTGTAGGCCAGGGCCTTTTCTTCCACCCCGAGGCCGGGGTCCGCGGCCAGAGCCTCCCAAAGGGCCTCCGCCCTGGAAAAAAAGCGCATCTCCCCGCAGAGCAGGGCCAGTTGCAGGGATATTTCCCGCTTGCGCCCGGCGTCGGCGGCAAACTCCTCCAGCATGATTTCCAGGTAATCCTTGGCTATGGCCTTGTCCTGCCTTATGTCCAGGGCTATGGACAAAAGATTCTGCCATACGTCCCAGCGCCTGTCGCCGTTCGGATTCTTGCGCAGATAACGCAGAAAATACATCTCCGCGTCGCCCGTGTCCTGTTCCTCCATAGCCGCCTCGGCCAAGTCCATGTCGTCCCGCGCCTTCCCGTTTTCCTCCAGAGGACAGGCGCAAAGCCCAAGGAGCAGAAAGAGCAGCGCGCATTTCGCGCAAACGCGTTTGCCGGGCATCAGACCTCTCTGCCGGCGTCCGTTCCGCCGTCCTCGCCGCTGTCGTCGACGCGGTCAAACCCCGCCACGAAGGCCCCGTCGTCCAGAGCGACCAGACGCACGCCCTGAGTGACCCTCCCGATGCTGCGTATCTCCTCCAGCCCGATGCGGATGATTTTGTTGGTGGAGGTCAAAAGCAGCAGGGCGTCGCTGTCCGAAACCGGCAAGGCCCCGATTACCGGCCCGGTTTTCGAGGTCGTGCGGAAATTGATCACGCCTCTTCCCCCCCGGCTCTGCACCGGGTAGAGCTCAAGGCGGGTACGTTTGCCGTATCCGTTGCGGGACACGGTCATTATGGCGATATCCTCGTTGCCGGCAAAAACGATCACGCAGGCCACCACGCTGTCCTCGCCGCGCAGGGCGATGCCCTTGACGCCCGCCGCGCCGCGTCCCATGGGCCGCACCTCCCGGCAGTCGAAGCGTATGGCCTGACCCGCCCCGGTGGTCAGCACCACCTGGCAGTTTTCCCGCACTTCGCGCACCATGATCAACTCGTCGCCTTCCCTGAGACCCACGGCGTTGATACCCCCCTTGCGGGCGCGCGCGTAAAGCGCGGATTCCGAACGCTTGACCATGCCGCGCCGGGTGACGAAAAGAAAATGCCTCTCCCGGCTGAACTCGCGCACGGTGAGGGCGGTAGTCACCCATTCGTCTTTTTCCAGGGGCAGAAGATTGGCGATGTGCGCGCCCTTGGCCGTGCGGCTGCCCTCCGGCACCTGGTGGACCTTGAGCTGGTGCATGCGGCCGCGGTTGGTGAAAAGCAGCAGAAACTGGTGGTTGGACGTGGTGAGAAAATCCTGGACCACGTCATCCTCGCCCATCTGCAAACCGGCTATGCCTTTCCCCCCCCGGCGCTGCTGCTGATAGTTGTCCAGGGTCGTGCGCTTTATGTAGCCCCGGCGCGAGAGGGTGATGACCACGTCCTCGTCCGGGATCAAATCCTCCACCTCAATGTCGATCGGGTCGTCGCGCAAAATCTCCGTCTTGCGTTTTCCGGCGAAGGTTTCCTTCAGTTCCCTTATCTCGTCCCGAATGACCGAGCGCAGGATCTCCTCGTTTTCCAGGACGGATTTCAGCCAGGCGATGGCTTTCACCAGCTCGCGGTATTCCTCGAGGAGCTTGTCCCGCTCGAGGCCGGTCAGGCGTTGCAGGCGCATGTTCAGGATGGCCCGGCTTTGCGCCTCGGACAGGGCGAAGTCGCGCATCAGCCCGTCTTTGGCCTCGTCCGCGGTCCGGGAAGCGCGGATCAGGGCGATCACGGCGTCGATATTGTCGAGGGCGATGCGCAGCCCTTCCAGAACGTGCGCCTGGGCCTCGGATTCCCTGAGGTCGAAGGCGGTGCGCCGTATGACCACCTCGCGTCGGTGTTCGAGAAAACATTCCAGAGCGCTTTTGAGGTTCAGCAACTGGGGCCGGTTGCCCACGACGGCCAGCATGTTGTACGCGAAAGAGGTCTCCAGGGGCGTGTACTTATACAGGCTGTTGATGATGATGTCCGCCACCACGCCGCGTTTCAGATCCAGCACGATGCGGATGCCCTTGCGGTCGGATTCGTCACGCAGATCCGCCACCCCGTCGATGCGCCTCTCGTTCACCAGGGCGGCGATTTTTTCCACCAGGGCGGCCTTGTTCAGGGCATAGGGGATCTCTCTTATGACGATGCTTTCGCCGCCTTTCGAGCGCGGTTCCACCTCCACCCGTCCGCGCACCCTGACCGAGCCGCGGCCGGTATGGAAGGCGTCGTCCAGGCCTTTCCCGGCGTAGACTATGCCGCCGGTGGGAAAATCCGGTCCCCGGACGTATTCCATGAGTTCGCCGATCGCGCTTCCCGGCTCTTCCAGAAGATGCAGCAGGGCGTCGCAGAGTTCGCCGAGATTGTGCGGGGGCACGTTGGTCGCCATGCCCACGGCGATGCCGGACGTCCCGTTGAGCAGGTAGTTCGGCACCCTGGTCGGAAGAACCGCCGGCTCTTCCATGGTATTGTCGTAATTGGGGCGGAATTCCACGGTCTGTTTGCCGATGTCCGCGAGAAACTCCGCCGCCAGACGGGACATGCGCACTTCCGTGTACCGCATGGCCGCGGGCGGGTCGTTGTCTATGGAGCCGAAATTTCCCTGTCCGTCCACCAAGGGCACGCGCATGGAAAAATCCTGGGCCATGCGCACCAGGGCGTCATAGACGGCGGAATCACCGTGCGGGTGGTATTTGCCGATCACGTCGCCGACGACGCGGGCGCTTTTTTTGTGGGGACGATTGTAGGCGTTGCCCATCTCGTGCTGGGCGAAAAGGATGCGCCTGTGCACCGGCTTCAAGCCGTCACGGGCGTCCGGGATAGCCCGGCCGATAATGACGGAGAGGGAATATTCCAGATAGGACTTGCGCAGTTCCGTTTCTATGTCCACACCGGGGGCGCCGCCGTCGCTCAAGCCCGGGAGCATGTTGTAACCGTCCTGTTTCTTGTTGGGCATGGTCCGGGACAATCCTTTTCGTTATTTCAGCCAGATCAGGGACTGGGGCAGGGCGTCAAGCTGGTCCATGGCGAAGACCGGGGTCTTGCGCGTGTAGATGGCCCCGATCTCCAGGAGGGCGTCTTCGTGCAGGAAGACGGTGGACGAGCGCCGGAAGGTGCCGGTCTTGGAGCGCAGGCCGGCTTCCAGGATCAGAACCAGATCCTCTCCGGCCTCGAGGAGGTCGGCGGAGCCGACTTCCATTTCCAGACCCCGCCGGGCGTAATTTTCGTGCATTCTGGCAACGAAGACGTCGATGAATCGGGACGTGGCCTCCTCTTTCTGCTTGCCTTCGCTCTCCCGCAGTATCCGGCCCGCCTTGCCGACGCCTTCCGGGCGGTAGGTCACGCAGAAGGCCGCGGGTATGGAGGCGCCGGGGGCGGGCTTGATCCAGCCCAGAAAACGCAGCTCCGAGGCTTCCGCGTCCAGGCAGTCGAAAAATTTGGCGAGATTGTCGCGCTCCGGACCGCTGAAGTCCTGACCCGCCATATTCCAGCCCTCGGGCAGGTCCAGGGAAAAATGCCCCGTCTCGTCCCGGACGGGGGCCGCGCCGGCGGCGGTAGCGCTGAACAACAGGCAGAAAAAAAGCACGCACGCTGTTTTCATCATCGTTTCCTAACATCAAAAGTAAAAGGAAGCACTTGGTTATTTTTGCAATGCCCCTGCCCTTCGCACTCCCGACAGCCATTTCAATCAGTCGCTATCGGGGGGGTCCGGGGGGAATCATTCCCCCCGGCGGGGTTTGGGGCGGAGCCCCTATTAATCGGCAATTCC